>NZ_JBDMZG010000054.1:0-5086 GCF_039769035.1 Pacificibacter sp. | reverse complement strand
TCGTCCTCGAAGGACGGTAAAACGATATCGCTGACTGCGGCGGCTTGCATGATGGTATCTGTCATTTCTGCGCTGGACGCCCACAATCGTGGTCGAAGGTTTGGATCAAAGGCGATGATCTTGCCCATAGCGCGGGCCTTTTGCGCCGTAGCTAACAACGCTTTGCGGCCCTTAGGGGGTAAAATCGCCAATGTGATGCCTGAGAAATAGATCAGATCAGACGCATCCATTGCCGCATCCAACGCCGCCAAATCATCTGCCAGCGCCTTGGCTGCGGACTGGCCGCGCCAGTAGGAAAAGCTGCGCTCGCCTTGATCCAGCGTGATCATATAAAGCCCGACAGTTTGTCCCGTTGCAATTTGCACGAAACGGTCATCAATGCGGTTATCGCGCATGAAGGCCGCCATCTTTTGCGATATCGCATCGTCGCCTAGAACGGTCAGGTAAGACACCTGCGAGTCCGGCGCACAGCGCGCAAGATACCACGCCGTGTTGAATGTATCGCCCGCGAAACCCAGCCGCAAATCATCATCGACATCCGTCGGGGCCAGTTCGGCCATGCATTCGCCAATCGCCAAAAAGCGCATCACGTGACCTTTCTAAGAAAACAGCATGCCGCCATTCAAGTCGATATTTGTGCCTGTAATGAACGCGCTATCGTCTGTTGCAAGAAACACGATCAGGTTCGCGGCATCGTCTACGTGGCCTTGGCGCTTCATCGGTGCGTTCGCCTCAAACCCACGACGGCCAGCGTCTGGAGTATGGATGTTGTGGAAATCTGTGTCGATCATACCGGGGCACAGTGCGTTGACCCGCACGTCTGGTCCAACTTCTTTGGCAAGCCCGCGTGTCATCGTCATCACCGCGCCCTTGGACGTTGCGTAAGCCAATGAACCGGGGCCGCCGCCATCGCGGCCCGCTTGAGACGCAAGGTTCACAATTACGCCTTTAGTCATATGCTCCAAACACGCCTTGGTCATCATGAACGTGCTTGTTAGGTTGAGGGACATCACCTTGTTCCAATGGGCAAGATCCATTTCGGCCATGGTTTTGCGTGCCACCAACCCGCCTGCATTGTTCACCAACACGTCAATGGCACCATATGTATCGACTGTAGCCTTGACCAATTTATCGACGCCTTCTTGGACGTTTAGGTCAGCTTGCACAGCAATCGCTTTGCCTCCAGCAGCCGTGATTTCAGCGACAACGGTGTCTGCGCCTTGAGAGCTTTCGAAATAGCTAAGAGCGACATTCGCGCCTGCAGCGGCAAGTTTTTTGGCCGCTGCGGCACCAATATCACGTCCGCCACCAGTTATGATGGCTGTTTTTCCAGCAAGTTTCATTGTCACGTCCTTTGGTGTGATTTAACTTTTTAGCGTCATAAAGTAGTCAAAGATTTCTGGCACATTACCATCACCCATGCCTGCGTCTACCGCCGCCTGCAGGTTGTTGGACGTGCCTTCCGCGATCTCAGCGCGGCTGCCCATGTCTTCGACCATCTTCAGGAAATAGCCCAAGTCTTTGTTCGCGTTATTAAGCGAGAAACCAAGGTCGCTGACGTTATCGACCGCGTATTTCTTGGCGAAGCCCATGAAAGGTGAATTTGATGGGCCGGCGGACATAATGTCGAACAATTGCGCGCGGTCAACGCCTGCACGGTCAGCGACGGCAAAGGCTTGGCTCATGGCGGTGACGGTAGTCATGCCCATGAAGTTGTTGATCAGTTTGGTCACATGACCCGCGCCCAAAGCGCCAAGGTGGAATACGTTTTCGCCTTGGTCGTCGAGAACCGGTTTGACCTTGTCATATGTGGCTTGGTCGCCGGCTGCCATGATGTTGAGCAATCCGTCCTTGGCATGCGCGGGCGTGCGGCCCAATGGAGCGTCGATCATGCCCGCACCCTTGGCAGCTAAATCGGCGCCGATTTTGCGCGTCGATGCAGGGACGGATGTGCCAAAATCAATAACAGTTGCGCCCTCTTTGATGCCCGCTAAAATGCCGTCGTCGCCGTAGATCAAGCTTTCGACAACTTCGGATGTTGTAACGCACAGCATGACGATATCGCAGGCCTCTGCCATTTCCTTGGGAGTCGTCGCAATCCGCGCATTCCCTCGTGCCATGACGGCATCAAGCGCTTCTTGTTTGCGTCCCATCACGACCATTTCGTACCCGCGTGTTTGCAGGTTTTCGACCATATTGCCGCCCATGAGGCCAAGGCCGATAAAGCCGATTACTGGTTTGGTCATGATAAATGCTCCGTTACGTTATGTGTGATCAAAGGAAGTCTTCGCGTCGCGGCGTAAAGACATCCAAAAGCGTGCCAGCCTCAAGGCAGGTCGCGCCATGTTCGATGTTGGGTTGTTTATAAAGCGAGTCGCCAGCGCTCACGACGTAGGTATCATCGCCCACGGTGAATTCAAATTTGCCGGACATCACATAGGTAATTTGTTCGTGTATATGGTGATGCAGTGGCGCGGTGGTGCCCGCGTCGAAATGCACTTCGACGATCATCAGATTGTCGTTATGCGCGCCTATTTTGCGTGACAGACCATCGGCCACTGTTTCCAGTTTGCCGTCTTGTCCGGGGAAGTGGTTTCTCACAGTCATTTTCGGTCCTTAGCTATTGGCGAGTTTCTTCATCACGACGCGGAAGGTGTGTTCTTCGGGGTCGGTGAAATACAGATCAGCGTCATAGCCCTGATCATCCATGAAGTTGAAAATCCGCTTTGGTGCATCGAGCTTATAGGGCACCAAAAGCGTTGCAATCCGATGGCGCGTCGCGGCGGGATAATGCGCTTTCAGCACTGTGCTAACAGGCAGTCCTTCGTAATCAGCGGGATTGACATCGGCATAGCCAGTCTCTTGGCTGATTTGCGGTTTGCCAGCTTCGGACCACACAACTTGGCCGTAGAATCCAGCCTTTTCTCCAGTATTACGGAACGATGATTTGCCCAGATCATAAGGATTGTTGGCGTGCAGCAGCCAGTCGATGGTAACAGGTGTCTCTGCATCAACCTTATCGATGATCACGAAATAGGAATTGCGCACAAAGTAAATTTCGCGCTCGGCGCGGGTGACCTCGGGCGATAGGCTTTGGTAAGCACCTGTAGCATCGCCGCGGATGAGGTAGTGATCGTCGTGGGTTTCGGCGGCAAGGATGCTGCCAGTTGCAGCCATGGCCTTGGACTTGTCCTTTTCTGCATACTGCCCTTTGCCATTGATTAAGATCGCGTTTTTTGACCGCGTCTGGCGTCGCCAAGACTGGTGCATGGACGAGTTGAAGGCGACGTAATGCCCTGACTGGATCGCCATGTCCTCGCCAAAGGCGGACATGCAGAAAGAGTTTTGATCACCGTGGCTGTGGCTTATTGATCCGAACTGTGACGACTTGAATACGAAGTGAACATGGCTGTCGGGATTGTCCATCGCGTGTTGCACGCCGACCCAACCGATGCCTTTGAAGTGGCGTAGGCCGCTTTCAGGTGGGGTAGCAGGGACCACTGGGAAGTCGGTTTGGAACACGAGTTCATCGAAATTCGTATCCCACCAACCCCAGTTATAAAACGCCATTTCTGTGCCTGGGTTTGTGCGCAAGTTTTCGTCGCAATACCATTGATATGCACCATTGCCAGTAGCCCCTGCGAATTGACGCAGGTTCAGGCCGGTTTTCACGCAAGGTAGATCACCCATGGTGCTATCGTCACCCATGGTGGCGCGGCGTGTATTCGGTGCCTTGCAATAAAGCGGGAAATCGCCCGTGTTTTGAAAGAACGGACGTTTGTATAGATCAAGCCCCGTGTAGGACTTCAATCTGTTCGCCGCGTCGATCAAATAGGCGATGCCCATCATCCAGTAATGCGTGCCCTCGGCCCAGCCTCCATCGCTGTCGCCCCATGGCGAATAGACGGTAGACAGGAATTCGATGCAGTAGTTCAGCCAGTCGCGCGCTTCGTCATCTTCGTCGTCACCCAGCAGAGCAATGCAGGCGGGCACGATCACCAATGACACTGAGCGTACTGCGTGGCTATCATACGGGAACAGATGGATTTTGGCATTCAGAATCGCGTGTTCAGCGATGTCACGGGTGCGTTCTAGCAACGCGGCACGGACGATTGTGCGCTCTTCCTCGGACAGCTGGTCATGCAACCAGTCGTAGCCCCACGCCAGCGCATTACAAACGCGGTAGGCCCATTCATCGGTATAGGCGCGCGATGTTACGCCCATCGGGTCCCAGCTTGCGACTTCTAGCAGCCACTCTTTTGCGCGGACGGTCATGGCGGCGTCGCCGGTGACTTTGCCTCCAATGGCAAGATGGCGGATCGCGTACCAGACCTCTTGCAGATCGATATAGGTTTGTCTCCAGATTGGGGGCGTTCGCTGGTGGTTGGGATATCCTGCAGGTTCGCGAATGATGTCGCGGTCCATCCATGGTGCCACGGACTTTTCGTGAAACGTGGACCATGTGCAGTGATCGGGATCTGCCTTCACAGCATCCATGAAATCGCCCAAACGGTCGTTGGTCATCCACAGGCGTGGGTGGTCCATCGCTGCGTTTTTCAGACGCTCATTACGTGCCAGCAGGGGCGTTTCGGCCAAGCCTTCTACGATCGTGAAACTGCGTGGTGTGCTCCATGTGCTGGTCACAGCGTCGCCGTCCCATGTGGCATAAGACCAGTGGTAATCTGCAGGCGCAAGTATGGTATCAGGGGTGAAGAAGTTCAACGGCAGATCGGTGAACTGCTGCGTTTTGCCTTCGGGAAATGTTCGATCGGTTGAGAGGCGCAGCACATAGCGCGCATCATCATCAACCACCGGAATCCACATGAAACGGGGCGGGTTTTCTGTAACATCTGTGTCGGCAGTCGGACTATATTGAATAGTCAAACGCCCTGCTTTTGGCTCGTCGAGAAGGGGAAGCATGTTGGCCGACATAGATCAGAATTCCTGCGTAAAACTGGTGGGGTCGGGGCGGCACCGAATGCCGCCCCAGTTGGTTTAGTTGTACTGACGGTCGTATGCAGATTGCATCGCGGCCAGAACGTCGTTGAAGCCCATCTTGTCGAGTGTGGCCATGTAGTCGTCCCAC
>NZ_JBDMZG010000223.1:0-4825 GCF_039769035.1 Pacificibacter sp. | reverse complement strand
CGGCCATTGCGGCCCTGAAAGCAGATGTCGCCAATGCCATCGCTGAAGCCGATAAAAACTTCGCCGCCTATCAAGACCTGAGCGAGATTGCGGCAGGCAAAGACACGGCCATTGCGGCCCTGAAAGCAGATGTCGCCAATGCCATCGCTGAAGCCGATAAAAACCTCGCTGCCTATCAGGCGCTGCAGGCAGATGTTGCCAATGCAACAGCTGAAGCCGCTAAAAACCTCGCGGCTTATCAGGCTCTTGATGCGAAACTGCAGGCCTTGCGCAAGGCACCTTGGCGCGTTTTTAGGATTTGACCGTATAGGCCAAGATAGTGAAGTGGTTGTATGCGTTAACCCATTCGCATAGGATCCACACAGCGTTAATCATGCTCTTTCAAACGCCCTATATTTTGGGAAATGTTGGGTAAAACGAATAAGGAACGTCCTGTTGACCACGCCCCGTATTTTATTTTCCCATATACCTAAAACTGGTGGAACGACGCTTCTTAGTCATTTTCGGGATCAATTTGGCGAAGACGCCATGTGCGTTCTGGGCCTTCACAACCGCTGCAAACGCTTTTTGCGAATACACTCCAAGTCGGGGAAATGGATCGAAACCAGCGCGCCAAGCACTTGGTCAACCTTCTTGTGCGCCGAATGAAAAAAGCGGCACAGTGAGGGCCTCGATGGCCCCGACATTTTGAACATCTAACCACACGATAAAATTAGATTGGCACGTCTCCATGGCAAAGATTTTTTTACACATTGGTCATGGCAAAACAGGTACCAGTTACCTTCAGTCTGTATTTGCACGCAATGTTGAGCACCTCGAAACCACTGGCATTGAATATCCCGGCTCTCGGCGCTTTTTACGTTCTGCAGAAGCGGGCGAGACAACATCGGGAAACCGCGCCGTTTTCTTGAGCATGCTCGAAAAAAATCTAGCGGGTTTTGAAAGCGAAAATTCGCAGCTCTTTTCAGGCGAAGATTTATGGCAAAAATTTCGCGACCCGTCATTTTGTGAATCTGTCGCAGCCATGTCAAAGCGCGTTAGCAAGCCAATCGAGTTGCTGTTTTTTATCCGTGATCCCATTGAAATGGCGCAATCTACCTATCTGCAAAATATGCAAATGCGTGGGGAAGGTCTCGATAGCTCAAGTTACTGGGCTGGCCCTGCAATCACGCAGCACAAAGGTCATTTAACCAGGATCCAACAATTGATTGCAAACTGTGAGAAATTCGGGTTCAATCTTACGCTCCATAATTATTCCCGCGTGCGGAAAACTTTGTTGGATCACGTTGCAAAGTTTCTGTTACTGCCAAGTGCAGAGGCTCTGACAATCCCTGCGCGGCAGGTGAACCGGAGCATTGGCGCGTTTGAAGTGGGCATTATTCGCGGGATGTCGAGCGCCTATGAAGGGCTAAAGCTAACAGAGAACACAAACTATATCCGGCGTTTGGTTGATGCCACATCAGAAGCAAAAATGCCTCAACCCAGCCCGTCGGCTGACGATATCGCGGGCTTTGAAAGGGGGGTGCGACCAACTGCAGATACGCTTAATCTATCCCTGCCGCCCGAGGCTCAATATCAGTGGGACTATACTCCAAAGCCCCAAATTGCGACGCCATTCACGGAAGATTATGGTGTTGAGCTGGCGCGTGAAATTGCGCGTTCAACTTTGCTTGTGATGGCGGAATCGCTCGATGATGCTGGGTGTGAGGTTGCTCTTAAAGCGGTTATTGAGAATGATCTTAACCCCGATATCTCGATTATGCGCAGAATTGTTAATCTGATGATGAAACGTGGTGCCCATCAGGACGCACTACCGGTGCTCCAGCATATCGTCGCGGCAGAACCCCTACCGGAGTTTCTATTTCCGCTGGCCACATGTTACCGCAAGGTTAAGGATTTTGATGCCGCGATTGATGTCAGCCAGCAACTCTTCGCGATTGATCCAAACAACGAACAAAATACATCTGTCTTGGTGAACCTCTTGATGGCCCACCGTGATCTTGACACAGCGCGCGCGACCTTATCGGCTGCTACAGCGGCTGGTTTAATTCCTCATAAGGCCTATTTTCTGACCCATAAGTTGGAAAACGTTGCCGGGAATACAGAGCTTGCCTTGGAGGCACTTCAGGCTGCGGTCGCAGCTGATCCGGAAAATGAAACCTACAAAAAACTGTTGACCGATAGATGACGATAGTGGCCCGGTCTTCGCTCCAATCAAGCAAGAGCGCGTCGCCGGGCTGGAATACCAATGGCACAAACATGTTGCGTCCAATTGTTGGCTCAGCATGATGCCGGTCCTGTGGTAATCCCCCTATTTTTAATGGGGACCAGCCGTAGAATTCGGGCGGCTGTTTTCAGTTTCATTACCGATGTGTGAGCTACCCCCCGAAATTCGGACACAGACGTAAGCTACGATTTGTTGTCTGTTGATCTTCAACACAAAGGAGATCAGACATGTCGAAACGGAAGCAACATCACCCAGAGTTCAAGGCCAAGGTCGCGTTGGAGGCGCTGAAGGGCGAGGAGACGGTCAGCGAGCTGGCCAGCCGGTTCGGGGTTCACCCGACGATGATCCACCAATGGAAACGGGCTTTGCTTGAGGGCGCGTCGGGCGTGTTCGAACGGGGCAGCCGCAAAACACCCGAGATCGATGAGGAAAAGGTGAAAGACCTCCATGCCAAGATAGGGGAGTTGGCCGTCGCCAACGATTTTTCGGCCAGAAAGCTCAAACCCTGGACCGGCAAGTGAGGCGCAAGATGATTGAACCGAACCTGCCCGGGCTGTCAGTTGGCAAGCAATGCGCGTTGCTGTCGATCTCGCGATCATCGTTTTAAAAGAGCCAAAGGGCGAGACGGAGATGAACCTCGATCTGATGCGTCTGATCGATAAGCAGTTCCTGGAGACCCCGTTTAACGGTGTGCGTCAGATGACATGGCATCTGCGCAATGAAGATCATCTTGTGAACGAAAAGCGGATCAGACGCTTGATGCGGTTGATGGGCCTTATGCCGATCTATCAGAAACCTAACACCAGTAAGGCGGCCAAGGGGCACAAGACTTACCCGTATCTGCTGCGCGGTCTCCGCGTGGATCGGCCCAACCAGGTTTGGTGCGCTGACATCACCTACCTACCCATGCAGCGCGGCTTCCTCTATCTGGTGGCCATTATGGACTGGCACACGCGCAAGGTGCTGGCGTGGCGGATATCGAACACGCTGGAAGCTGAGTTTTGCGTCGATGCGTTGAACGAAGCCATCCACAAGTTCGGCCCGCCAGAGATCATGAATACCGATCAGGGCAGCCAGTTCACGTCGTTTGTTTGGACGGACAGATTGCGGCGCTCAAACGTGCGCATCTCGATGGATGGCAAGGGCCGCTTTCTCGACAACATCTTCGTCGAACGGCTGTGGCGGTCACTGAAATATGAATGTGTCTACCTGCATGCTTGGGAAACCGGATCCGAGGCGAAGGCTGGAATCAGAGAGTGGATCGAGTTCTACAATCACAAGCGTCCACATTCTGCGCTTGGCGGCAAACCACCCGCTGTGGTCTACTGGCAGAGAAATGAAACAAACAACCACGATCAGCAGGTGCAAAGAGTAGCTTAAATTACGCCAGAACCTGTCCAACAAATGGAGAGTAGCTCAGTGACCCCGCCAATGCCCTTTGGGGGATTGCCTGACGTCATCTCAACCATCGTCAACGGCCATAAACTGAATAGCCCACAGCCGTAAGCGACCCCATTGCGTGATCCGGTTGATTAACCAGAGGTCAGAGGTCAGAGGTTGCTTAATATGAACGAAAATCTCAACCGTTTTTGACTGACGGAACTCATGCAACAGTCCCCTATAGGCCTTCAAGGAGCTTTTGGTTGTTACGCAATAGAAAGAGTAGTCCGAAAGCCATCAGGAGCAGCCCGAAGAAGACAGGGTAAAGCACCGATAGATAGTCCCCCTCGTACATTGGCGCATACATACCTTTACGCAGATACCCCACCACATGAACAATAGGATTCCACCAGAGGATATCCTGCGCAAATAGAGGCATACTATCAAAGGGAATAAGAACTCCAGATACGAAAAGAAGGGGGCGCGTCAAGATCTGCCAGATCCGTTCCCACGCCACAAAGGTCATCATCACATAGCAGTTCAGACACCCTAAACCGAACGCAGAAACGCCACCAATAAAAAAGCCTTTCGCAACTGCGACATAGTCAGGCGTAAGATTTAGTTTCAAAATAACCACCATGCCAATGAAGACGATATAGGAGGTAGACAGATGGGTTAGAAAGTGCAGAAACCCCCGGGCGATCATCGCATCAACAAAGGTAACAGCAGGATATTGGAGCAATTGTCGTGAGAATTTCAAAGAAGTCGCCGTCTTATTTGAAATGTCTATAAACAACACAAAGGGCAGATACCCTGTTGCATAGAAAAGCGGAAAGCTATCCCCAAAGGGTGGCGTTTTCAGGAAAAAAGAAAACACGTAGCTCAGCATTGCCAATGCAAGGGCTGGTTCAAGCACAACCCATAAATACCCGCCAGGCGAACTGCCATATGTCGCTGACATTTCACGCAACATAAGCGCAAACATTGTCCGGGCCGTCTTAAATTTGCGCGCGCGCATCCCGTCCTGATCAAGAAACTTATTCTGAGCCAGTGGCAGATCTGTGGTTATAGGAGCAACTTGGGCTTGAGGCACCTTTTCGGTCACGACAGCCCCCTTGCCCTTGGCTGCCCTCTCGCTCAGGGCGGCGCGCTTGGCTTTGGCTGCCTGCCTGGCCTTGCGCATCTCGTCGGTCACGACAGCCCCCTTGCCCTTGGCCG
>NZ_JBDMZG010000222.1:0-5542 GCF_039769035.1 Pacificibacter sp. | reverse complement strand
TGTCATCGCCCATTCCAGGCCAGATCTATGAGACCTATGATTTAAGGTCCGCGACAGCCTTGGGACTGATCAAAGACGCCATGGCTGTCTTGGTGCAACCTGAGGACAGAGTGATCCGTGTGATCGGTGATCCGGTCAAACAGGCGGGGTTATTGATCGAGGTCACATTGCCCACAGCCCCGTTGCGTATGGCGATGATCGATTATGGGCTGCGTATTTTGCTTTTGTCCGCCGTCATTTCCTTTTTCACCGCGACACTTTTGTTTTTCTCGGTCCGTGCTTTGATCGTGAAACCGATGAAATCCGTTGTGGGGGCCATGACGTCTTACACACAGGCACCAGAGGATGCGCGTCGTATCTTTGCGCCGTCCTCAAGCGTGATTGAGCTGCGCGAAGCGGAAATGGCATTGAGCGAGATGCAAACAGAACTGACCGGTGCGTTGAAACAAAAAGAACGTTTGGCGCAACTGGGTGGGGCGGTGGCCAAAGTGTCTCACGATTTGCGCAATATTCTGACCACGGCACAGTTGTTTACCGACCGGCTTGAATATTCTGACGACCCTGCGGTGATGCGCTCGGCGCCCAAACTCGTGAACTCGATCCATCGTGCCGTGAATCTGTGCGAATCGACCTTGGCATTCGGCAAGGCTGAAGAGCCCGCGCCAAGCTTGCAAGGGGTGCGCATTTCCGAACTCGTGGCCGAAGTCATCGACAGCGAACGCCTTGCCATTGGCGACTTTGATTTGTCCTTTGCTGAAGACGTGCCCACCACAATGGTGCTGCGCGCAGACGATGAACAACTGCACCGCGTCATTTCAAACCTTGTGCGCAATGCGCGTCAGGCGATCATGGCCACGGGAAAACCGGGTGAAATCGCCGTGCACAGCAGCGAAGACAATGACGAATGGATCATTTGCATCACCGACACAGGGCCAGGCTTGCCCGCTAAGGCGCGTGAGCATTTATTCCAACCGTTTCAGGGCGGTGCACGCAAGGGCGGCTTCGGATTGGGCTTGGCGATTGCGTCCGAACTTGTGCGCGGTCATGGCGGTCGTCTTGTGCTTGAGCGCAGCGATGAGGACGGCACGCGCTTTGCGATTCACCTGCCCAAAGGCTTTGCGGCACCAGACCTATCTTTGGATTCTGAAGCATCTGAAAAAATCTGAGCTTGAATCAGGTTTTTTTACAAAAAGATCAAATGGCCCCTTGCGCACCTCCGCCACACTCGGTAAATCGCCCCCATGAGCGCACCCGTAGCTCAGCTGGATAGAGTACCTGACTACGAATCAGGGGGTCAGAGGTTCGAATCCTCTCGGGTGCACCATACTTCCCTATTTTAATTTTTGATATCAATTGCTTAAGCGATACTATAGGTTTCTTCGGTGCCTGTTTCTGTACCTATTTTACTTTGATGTATCTATGGGGCTGCGCATCAATTCCCGAATCTAGCAAGTGTTTGCCGTGGCTAAGCGACATCCTTCACGAATCTTGTTGGGATGATGTGGGGGGCTCAAAAGCCCGAGTTCGTCCAATGTGCCAAATTGAGTGCGCTACATCGAATAAGGCTCTCTTGTGCAACGCCTAGATAAAGCTGGCGTAGCTCTGACTCTCAGCGCGCTACGCAGGCGACGACCACTCATAAACGACGACTAGCTCACCGTTGATCCGGGGGGGCAGGGGCCCCGACACAGTTTCTCAAAAAAGTACGAGCAGTCCATCGAGGCTCTTAAAACCAGTGAATACGCCATCGTCCGACATGGCGGAAAAGATGAAAACCAAGAACTGTTTGGGTCCGGCAAGCTGATTGCAGTCTACGAGGTTGTTTCTTACCTGGTTGACGAAACTGGCGGCGTCAAAATTCAACTTGGCAATCGAGTTGCATTTTAGAAAAGCAATTACCGTGAACGGCCCTAACCGGACATTGTCGCTCCTATCGCCGCTGCATTGCAGCTTCCCCGAAGCAGACATTGACCCGTTAGCGCAGCATTTTGATGTGCTGGATGGCGGCATCGCGGGACGAAGCTGCCGTTTAGCAGCCTTATCGCAATATCCAGTCTAAGCCGACGGCGGCTTAAATTTCGCCACCCAATGGGTTGTGATCGCCCCGCTTATTTCTTTTTGCGACCTCTTCGCTGTCTTTAGCGAAAAGAAGGGCCATGCGACCACACCGTTAGTGAATGGCGTATCCCATGCGTAATGGGCGTGACTTGGTGCAAGGAAAAGCTTGGAAAGATACTTACGCAGCCTTGCTCTCGATTTGCGGTTATAACATTTGCACTTGGCATAACCTGCAAATCGCCACCCTCATAGGATTTCGAAGTGCTCAGCTGCAAAACCAGCGTAAGTTTGCGCTGTCGCGCGAGCCGCCCATCACCAATGTCTGAGTGCCATGCGAAATGTCCACCAGACGCCGCATTATAGGTCGCGACTTGTGGGCTTTCCGCGAATTCTCGCAGGTCAAAGTCAAACCGTTCTCGGTTCGATTTGCGCACAAGGTCAATCAAACGTTCCATAACCCAACCCATGCCGTCGACTTGGTCGATCCAAACCAATTCTGCGCGGCGCTGACTATGATCACGGGTTTTACCGACCAGAAGCGCCTCGTCTTTAGGTGCCGACGCGATACTGGCAATGATCCGTTCGCACTCAACAACACTGAAGGCGTTCGGCATGGAGTGGAGGGGCATCAATGCATCGCCCCGTTCAAGCGCTCAAAACAGTGGAGCTGTTGGGGATCGTAGCGATTTTTGGCGTTTGGACCGTGTTTCGCGCTGTCGATTGCGTCATGACCATCTGCTTTATCCGCGTTGACGATGTTCGAGGATTGTACGTCACCTGAGCAATCTGTTTGCCTAAATCGCGCAGGTACTCATTCACATCCAGATTGTGAGGATTGCAGCCCCAATCTTCGCCAACAACAAAGATATCGACGCCCACGGCTTTACAGCCCGAGACGTATTCCAGTTCGTAATAGGGGCGAACAATGTCGACACAACTTAGGGCTTCTAGCATTTCGACCCGTTGGTCTAATGGCACGACAGGAACGTTGGGTTTATACATATTCACAACCTCATCGGACGCGACGCCAACGGCGAGGACATCCCCCAAGCTCTTGCAATGGTTCAACAATGCAAGGTGGCCGACATGAAGAAGGTCAAACGTGCCGACGGTGTAAACGATCATGGTTCATTTTATCCTGTTGCATACCCATAAACGGTGCTAGCGAACAGGAACTGAAATCCTCGAACGCACGACATTTATCAGTAGTTTCATACAATTAATCTGTGAACGCTCCCGGTCAGAACAGACTGGGGCGGGTAGGTGTTTTGAAAGCTACATGTTTCAAATGCACGCAGAACGGAAAGTGAGAGAGTGCCAGTCGAACATCGACGAAGCATCAGATCACCTAACGCAAAGGACTTGCCATGACAACCGAGAACGTAACTGACGCGCCGACAAGACCAATCCTGTCCTACATCAAAGACCTGCCGAATTTGTGTTCTCTCGCGGGGCTCGCATGCACTCTTTTGGCGATCTATTTCTTGATCACCGGTGTCTATGGCGCAGCCATGATCGGCATGATCTGGGCCGTTGGGTTTGATTGGGCCGATGGTTTGATTGCGCGCAAAATGAAGGGACGCACTGGAGACGACAGGCAATTTGGTGGGCAGCTTGATTTGCTCATCGATATTGTCAGCTACGGCGTGACCCCAGCGCTCTTGGTTATGAGCTATGGTAATTTCCATCCCGCATTCTTGCCGGTCGCATTTATTATGCTGGTTTTCGGTGCTATCCGTCTGAGTTACTTCAGTATATTTGGCTTGTCTGGTGACGCAAAATACACTGGGTTAGCTATTGATAATAATAGCATCCTTCTTGTGTTTCTGTTCATGTTTGCCGATTATTTCAGCCAACCGACCTTTGCAATCATGCTCGCAGCTGCTGGCCTATGCCTTGCGGCCTTGAACGTCTCTCAAATCAAAACCCCCAAACTGTCGGGAAATCCTGTGAACGTTGTCGTGCTCGCGACTTACACGTTCGCAGTTACGGCAATCTATGGCTGGAAGCTGATATAGGTTTTGGGCACACAGGCGGTCCAAGACGACTAGTAACGCTGTGCAAAGCAGGCATTCAGGCAATTAGGTAAAGTGGGCTCCCAGCCGACCTCGGATAACGCCGCAGCGAATGTCTGCAATCCGCCCTTTCTGATGAAAAACTCTTTGCAACGATTTTCTAGAGTATAAACAAGCTAACATTTTAAACACCAAGATATGTGCAGTTACTGCCCAGAAAGCAGCCCCCCAAGGGTCCCCCGCCTTGGGTCCCTAGAAAAAGAGCGCGCACCTCAACCCGCTACGCGGGCTCCAGCCCCCCCTATAGAGCTGCTTGCTGTAAAGAGCTCACGCGCGTCCGATCACTCGGCACTAGCCTGTCGAGCATCAGCCAATATCCGATAAACCGACGCAACGCCGATGCCCAACTGTGTTGCAATTTCTTGCGGTTTAAAATCACGGTCTTTCAATGCACGCACTTCAGCAGTTTTCGCGCGAGCAGTCGGAACACGGCCCTTGTATTTACCTTCTTTCTTAGCCTTCGCGATACCGATTGCACGACGTTCTGCAAACCTATCCTTCTCAAACTGCCCAATAGCGGCAAGGACATGAAAATGAAGGCTCTGAGCTGCGTCTGTGGGGTCTAAAGGCGTCGCGGCAATGCCATCGAGCAAACGCGCTTGGGCTGAATCCAGCCAAAGCCTGTTTTCATTTCAATCGGGCCAAGCTTGCGCAACGACCAGTCATTGATTTGCACCACAAGCGCGATGTGATCTTTCGCACTGTCTTTGGTGCCCATGGGGGTGGCTTTGCTGATCACGCCAAACTCGCCCTCAAAATCGATGCCATCGTCTTCGCTGGGCAGTTTTGTCACGTCGCGTGGCGCCTGAAAACGATCCGAAAGACCCTGATACATCAAAGGCCGTCCCGTTTTTTCCAGCGGCTCAAGGCCGAACACGGCTTGCAGCAATTGGCTATGGCTTTCATACACCGAGCCATCCAGCCACTGCCAAGCACGCGGCAATGGTGCCAGCGCTTTGGCGCCATCAAATGGCACACCGCCGCCAGCATTCAGCGCATCATATTCGCGTTGCAGATCGTCTTGCAAGCAGTCCCACGCATCCAGCGCCTCTTGCAAAGTTGTGGCGGTTTTACATGGGGTGCAGCGGCTGTTGTCGCGGCTAACAAGGTGCAGGCGGCCGTCAGGCGTTCCGTTTGGCAGTGTGGCAAATCTCATCGATGTGTCTCCTAAGTCATGGAATTTTGAACAAGCGCGTCGGCATCCGCATCGCGGGTGAAACCAAGGCGGTCTGCTGTTTCAGTGATCAGGCGCGGGTAGCTGCCAAAGAGCGCCACGGTCGCAGGGTCTGGCGCAAAAGTGATTTTCGAGGAGCGTGTACGTCGTCAGAGTTTTTGGGTCCAGAGGCTGCGTAATTTAGGCGAGTATCTGGCTCATCTGGTTGGTTGTATTATGCGGCGCGTGTGCTGTG
>NZ_JBDMZG010000053.1:0-13995 GCF_039769035.1 Pacificibacter sp. | reverse complement strand
GGCGCGATCAATGCGATGATCCAAAAGGCGTTTTGCATGAACCCAAATTGAAACGGCTGCATCAGGGTATCGATCATGTCAGATCCCCCTTCATCAACGCCGTTTTTTGATTGGCAATGGCTTCGCGTGCGATCCGCTTGCTTGCCAAAATACCGTGCTTAGGCGCGAAGATAAACGCGATCACAAACACCGTGGTTTGCAGCACGACAATGATGCCACCGGTCGCCCCATCAAGAAAATAACTGGCGTACGCCCCCACAAAACTGGTCACAGCGCCGATGAACACCGACACAGCAATAAGGCGCGGGAAACGGTCGCACAGCAGATAGGCCGTGGCCCCAGGCGTGACCACCAAAGCGATCACCAAAAACGCGCCCACAGTCATCATCGCCGCTACAATTGCTGCGGACAAAAGCATGAAAAACACCGCCTTCAGCACCTCAGGTTTCAAGCCAATAGAGCGCGCATGGGTTTCGTCGAAAAACGTCACCATCAGGTCTTTCCACTTGGCCAAAAGCACCACCAGACAAACCACACCGATGATCACCAATTGCAGCGTGTCCTCAGGCGTGATGGCCAAAATATTACCCATGATGATGGTCTGAATACTGACAGACATGGGCGAGAGCGAGACCATGAACAGGCCCAGCCCGAAAAACGACGTGAAAATAATTCCGATGATCACATCGATTTTCAGCCCCGAACGCTCAGATAAAAACAGCATCGCGCCTGCGGCCAATCCGCCCGCCACGAAAGCGCCCAAAGCAAAGGGAAAGCCCAGCATATAGGCCCCCGCCACGCCGGGCACCACAGAGTGGCTCAGCGCATCGCCGATCAAAGACCAGCCTTTAAGCATCAGATATGCCGACAAAAAAGCACAGACCCCGCCCACAAGCGCGGACACCCACATGGCATTGAACATGTAGCTATAGGTGAAAGGTTCCAGCAGGGTCTCGATCATGACGCGTCTTCTTTTTGCGCATCAGATTTATCGCCATACATCACGAAAGGCCGTTCATCGTCGGTGATGATCCGCACTTCCCGGGTGTCGTCATCGTCATGCAACTCGGCCCCGCCCAAAGTAAAGTGGCGCAGCACACCGCCAAAGGCGCGCTCTAGGTTGTCATGGGTGAACACATCCTCGGTCAGCCCGTATCCCAGCACCGTGCCTTTGACCAAAACCGTGCGATCACAAAAATCGGGTACAGAGCCAAGGTTGTGCGTGGACACCAACATCACGCGGCCCTCGTCACGCAATTCGCGCAACAGCGTGATGATCTGTTCTTCGGTTTTCACATCGACGCCGGTGAACGGCTCATCAAGCAAAATCACTTGCCCGTCTTGCGCCAAAGCGCGGGCCAAGAACACGCGCTTGCGTTGCCCGCCGGACAACTCGCCAATCTGGCGTTTGCGAAACTCGAGCATGTTCACACGGCGCAAAGCCTCGTCCACAGCGGCGTGATCCGCTTTGCCAGCGCGGCGCAGAAACCCCATTTTGCCGTAGCGGCCCATCATCACCACGTCTTCGACCAACACAGGGAAAGCCCAGTCGACCTCCTCAGCTTGCGGCACATAGGCCACCAAGTTTTGGCGCAAGGCGTCTTTAACGGATTTACCAAGCAACCGAATATCACCCTCGGCGGCGGGCACGAAGCCCATGATCGCCTTGAACAACGTCGATTTCCCCGCACCATTCACGCCAACTAGCGCCGTGATCGTTCCGCTCGGGATTTCAAAACTGGCGTCATGCAACGCCATGTGACCATTGCGGTACGTCACGGTCACGTTGCGCGCTGTGATGCCGCCACTTCCGAACGTCTTCAGGGAGCTATCGGTCTGTGTCACGAGGGTATCCTTTAACAATAGGTCGTCATTACTTTGGTTTGTCTGTCAGCCCATCGACAACCGTTTGCGCCGTGACGCGCAGCAGATCGAGATAGGTCGGCACCGGTCCGCGTTTCTTGCTGAGGCTATCGACATAAAGCTCGCCGCCATACCGCGCACCGGTTTCACGCGCGACTTGTTTGGCAGGCGATGTGTTCACGGTGCTCTCGCAAAACACGACGGGAATGTTATTGTCGCGCACTCCATCGATCACTTTGCGCACCTGTTGTGGTGTGCCGGTTTGATCGGCGTTCATCGGCCACAAATACAGTTCTTTCAGGCCAAAATCCCGCGCCAGATAGCTAAACGCCCCTTCGCAGGTCACAAGCCAACGCTTGTCCTCTGGCAGCATCTCTAGCTGCGCTTTGAGCGGTTCAATTGTGGCTTCAATTTCAGCGCGGTAGTCTGCGGCGTTGGTCTGATACACATCCGCATTTTCAGGATCAGCCGCGACCAGAGCCGCCTCAATGTTGCTCACATAGACCAAAGCATTATCAAGCCCCATCCACGCATGCGGATTGGCTTTGCCCTCGTACGCTCCTTCCGAGATCGACATTGGTTCAATGCCATCGGTCAAAGTCACTGAAGGGATGTCGCCAAGGTTGCCCAAAAACTGTTCGAACCACAGCTCCAAATTCAACCCATTCCACAATATCAAATCCGCATCAGCAGCGCGCACGATGTCGCGCGGCGTCGGTTGATACCCATGTATTTCCGCCCCTGGTTTGGTAATGGAAACAACGTCTGCCGCCTCGCCCGCCACGTTCTGCGCCATCTCGGCCAAAACGGTGAAGGTGGTCACAACTTTAAGACGCTCCGCAGCCTGCCCAGCAGTGGCGGCAAGCGCCAAAGCAGCCGAGCACATCAGGGTTTGAAACACAGATCGTTGAGGCATAGCAAAGGTCCTACAAATGGTATTCCACATCTGTAAAGGGCAGCCACTGGGGATTGTCAAGCAGTTGCGAACTATTCTCAACTAGACCCATATCATTCGCAACTGAGCGCTGAAAAACGCAGCAAAGGCAGGCTTTTACCACCCAAAATGGCTCAGGTCAGTAGAATCATCCACAAACAATTCTGCCGAAATCACCGACGCAAATGGGTGATTTTGAACGCACGCTGATGGTCTTTGAACGCAGGATCTTTTAAGTTCGGAATGGCGTCTTGTTCGCTTTTCTTCATCAAACGCTCTGACAAAATAAACGCGACCAAAGCGGCAAAAGCGCCCCCCATCATTTGGCCAATCAACACACCTTCAGCGCCCCAAATTTGGGCTGCCACATAGACGAAAGGAATGATGCCCAAAGTATTGCGCCCCCAGTTGATCCAAGTGGAATAAAACGGGTGACCAAGGTTATTGTAAGAGGCGTTAGAAATGAAAATCACCCCATTGAAAATCCACGCCAAAGACAAAGGCCCGCAGAACAGATATATCAGGTCACGCGCCGTGCCTGTGGCATTGAACACATCCGCAATAACCCCTCGCAGCAGGTACAGCACCGCCACAACGGGGATCACATAAACCACGATCAAAACCATTGAACTGTTATAGGCTTTGCGCACACGGTCGTGTTTTCCGGCGCCAAAGTTCTGCCCAATGATGGGTCCGATAGAGCCAGACATGGTAAATATCAAAGCGAAAGCAATCGGGGTTACGCGCCCGATCACGGCCATGCCAGCCACAGCCGCTTCGCCAAACTCTGACGCCGCAAAGGTCACATAAGCGCCCCCAACGGGCGCTGCGATATTGGCCAGCATCGCAGGGATCGCAATCGCCGCGATGGGTTTAAAATCGCGCAGAACGCCTGCGAAAGACAGCCCCGTAAAGCCGCCATAGCGCCGCGCAAGATAGAACACAGCCGTGCCCGCCATCGCAAACCGCGCGGCGAAAGACGCGTAAGCTGCGCCGTCCAAGCCCAAATCGAGCACAAAGATAAAGATCGGATCGAGGATAGCGTTCACCACCCCTGCCACCAAAGTGACCATCATCGACAGATTGGCCGCTCCATGCGAGCGCAAAGCCGCAGAGGCCACGATGCCCACAAGCATCACAGGCATGGTGGGGATCAAGATTTTCAAATAGGATATGGCCAATTCCTGCGTCTCGCCCGAGGCGCCGATCAACGCCGTCAACCCATGCAAGTTGGCATAAAGCACCGACGCAATCACCACAGCAAAGGCAAAGCCAATCATCAACACATGGGTGAGCACTTCGGTGGCGCGCGCGCTGTCACCTTGGCCCAGAGATTTTGCCACCATCGCCCCGCCTGTGATCCCCATGCCAATGGAAATCGAGGTGGTCATAAACAAAATCGTGCCTGCATAGCCCACCGCGGCGGCCAATTCATCAATGCCCAGCATCGAGATGAACAGCATGTCCACCAAATCGACCACAAAAAGCGCCAAGAATCCGACGGCAGAGGTCAAAGACATGGTGACGATATGTTGGGTCAGGTTGCCCGTTAGAAATTTTGCTTGTTCAGCCGCCATGCTCTGTCGCTTTGTATCTAAGAATGTAAAAGACGCTGCGTCTTGCTGCGCACAAAGCGCAGCATTGCAAAGCATCTGTGAAACCGCGCGTTTTATGCACGGCTTAGGCTTCTTTCTTGCGTCCCTCGGCCATGATCACAGAAATCCGGTCTGTGAGTTCGGTTTGCCAAGACTCGCGCTCTTCGCGGTAGATCGCCAGCATTTCCTCGTTTTTATGCGGCGGGATGCTGGGGTCGTAATGGTCCGCCATAAAGATCATGCTGCGTCGATCCAAATCGTGGAACACCTCGACCATGCGCTCGGCCTGATCATGTTCGAACCCCAAAGCCTCAAGCGCGGAGCGCCCCATGCGCAAAGAGCTGTCGTAGTATTCGCGAATGATGTCACGGCAGCCCGCCTGCCACAGATCATAAACGTGGTAGCGATCCATGGCGCGCGCCACGATGTGCAAATCAGGGTAGTGATGGCGCACATATTTGGTCAGCTCTGTGACTTGTTCTTTGTCGTCGATGGCGATCACGAACAGCTTGGCATTGGCAATACCCGCCGCGTGCAGCAAATCAGGGCGCGTGGCATCACCGTAGTAGGCTTTTATATCGTAGGCTTTGAGCATCTCCAGCTGTTTGGCGCTGAAATCGATCACAGTGGGTTTCATCCCGCAGGCCAAGAAGATGCGATTGACCAAGCCGCCGACACGCCCGTGTCCTGCGATGATGATGTCTGAGCTTTCGTCGATCTCATCCATCTCACGCTCTTCATCATCCGAAAATTTCGGCGCGATGACTTTGTCGTACAAGATGAACAAAGCCGGCGTCAAAAGCATCGACAGTGCGACCACCAGCAACAGCTGATCGGCCACAGCCGTTGGGATCACAGCGTTGGCCACGGTGAAGGACAAAAGCACAAAGCCAAATTCCCCCGCTTGCGCCAAACCAAGAGAGAACAACCAACGATCTGCGCCGCCGATTTTAAAGATATGCGACAGCGCATAAAGCACCGCGACTTTCAGCGCGATCAGCCCAAGGGTCAGACCGACGATGATGGCGACATTGTCGAACAACAGCGCAAAATTGATGCCCGCCCCCACAGTCATAAAGAACAGCCCCAACAGCAGGCCCTTAAACGGGTCGATGTCGCTTTCCAACTCGTGACGGTACTCGGAGTTGGCCAAAACAACGCCAGCCAAAAACGTGCCCAGCGCGGGCGACAGACCCACAAGTGTCATCAACAAAGCAATGCCGATCACCATCAAAAGGGCTGCGGCCACAAACAACTCGCGCAATTGCGCGGCGGCGATGAAACGAAACAGCGGTCCGGTGCAATAGATGCCAATGACAAGAACCGCAGCAATCGCCCCCAAAGTGACCAAAGCCACGCCCCATCCGGGCAGACCGTCCACAAGACTCATCGAGGCACCGTGCCCGTCCCCGCCATCATGGGCGGCGTGCGACATGGCCTCTAAAAGCTCAGGCATCGCCAACAGCGGGATCAGCGCAAGCATGGGGATTACGGCGATGTCTTGGAACAAGAGCACGGAAAAGCTCGATTGCCCCGCATCGCTTTTCATCAGGCCCTTTTCACCCAAAGTCTGCAACACGATCGCGGTGGAGGACAGCGCCAGAACCAAACCAATGGCCAAAGCCACGGTCCAAGGTTGCCCCATCAACATCGCCACAGCCATGACGGCCACAGTGGTCAGCCCCACTTGCCCGCCCCCGAGCCCTGTCAATTTAGCGCGCATTTCCCATAGCTTTTTTGGCTCAAGCTCAAGCCCAACCAAAAACAGCATCATCACCACGCCAAATTCGGCGAAGTGCTGAATCGACACCACATCCACATGCAAAATCGCCAAGACCGGACTGATCACGATGCCCGCAATCAAAAATCCTAAGACCGATCCTAATCCAAGACGCGATGCTATTGGCACAGCCACAACGCCCGCCACTAAGAAGATAAACGCCAGCAACAGAAAATCGGTCATAGTAAATCCTTTAGAGGGGCAAAGTGAGATCGCACATGAGTTCAGATCTTCTTTACGCTATCGCCCATAAAGTAAAGAAGGCTTTTCTAGCATCAAACGCCTCGCTCGTCGCCGCTTCGCCTGTGATCAACCCCGATCACAGGAGGCAATTCCACTGCGCACTAAAATTTGAGCAATTCCACAAGAAAAGCGCGTAACCTATAAATATTTAAGACATTTGTGTCTGAAGTGGTGGCAAGTTTCACAGCATCTGGCAAAACTAAATCCAGTTCGCACGGCTTGTCCGATCACGTTTACAGCCACGGAGCCCCCTATGAGCATTCGCACAATGAAGCCTGAGGATTTGGAACTGGTCTTGCTTTGGGCCGCCGATGAGGGCTGGAACCCAGGCCTTGAGGATGCGCAAGCCTTTCTGGCGGCGGATCCCGATGGTTTTCTGATCAAGACGGTCGACGGCAAACCCGCTGCCGCTTTGAGTGTCGTGAACCACGACGCCCACAATGCATTCTTAGGCCTCTATATTTGTGTGCCAGAATTGCGAGGTCGCGGGCTTGGGTTTGAGCTTTGGAACGCAGGGATTGCCCATGCCGGATCGCGGTGTATCGGGCTTGATGGCGTGCCGGAACAGGTGGCAAATTACCAAAAATCAGGCTTTGTGCCCGCAGGCAAGACGACGCGGTTCACAGGCGCGTCCCCCGTCGCACCAAAAGCGCTTACGGCAACACCTGTGCGTGTGGAAGAGCTGTTGCACGCGGATTCCAAAATGGCTGGGTTTGAACGGGGGCAATTCGGCAGATCGTGGTTTACGGACACGCAATCCAGACAGACCTTTGTGCTCAGCGAGACATGCTTTGCGACCGCGCGACAATGCCAAGTCGGCGTCAAGATCGGGCCGCTCTATGCGCAGACATCAACCGAGGTCGACACCCTACTCGCAGCCATAGCTGCGCGTTATCCAAACCAAACCCTTATTCTGGATGTGCCTGACACTTCGCATGAATTGCAGCGCTATCTAAGACGTGCCAATTTTCAGCCGGCCTTCGAAACTCTGCGCATGTATCGCGGTGCAGCACCGCAAGCAGAGCTGCCTGCGTTTTCAGCAACAGCCACATTGGAACTTGGATAATCTTTGCGACCGAGCCTGCATGGGCGATGCCTGTGGGCGATGTCAGGCGAAGCGCGCGGCCACTTGGGCAAGATGCACAGATGCAGCAACCCCATCGATCAACGCCACAGCGCTTTTTGCAGCCAGCGCATCACGCAAAGGCGCCATGCCTGCACAGCCCAAAACCACAGCCTGCGCGGCGTCGTCTGTCACGGCTGCGTCGATTTCATCCGAAAGCCGCTGAAGGACGTCTTGTCCACCGGCATCGATTTCAAGCACGGGCAGGCCGCTAGCCCGCACAGAGGTGCAGTTTGGCCCGAACCCAGTTGACTTGATATTGTGCTCAATCACTGGGACAGAGACCGCCAAAGACGTCACAACGGAAAAGCGTGCGCCCAAAAGCTGTGCCGTCGCATAGGCCGATTGACCGATCCCAAGAACAGGGCAATGCGCACGGGCGCGCAAGGCGTCTAATCCTGTGTCATCAAAACACGCAATCACGATGGCATCGGCTTTTAAGTCCCGCGCCTCATCCAAAAGGCGCATAAGACCCACGACAGCCACATCCCCGTCTTCCGGCCCTTGAATGGCCGCAGGACCGCCCACATTGGTAAGACCGAAAATGTCGATCTGCGGCGCTTCGAGACGGGCCACCTCAACAATACTTTGTGTCATCGATTGGGTGGAGTTCGGGTTCATATAGACCAGACGCATTACACACCTGCCCCTGCATCCGACCCAAGCTTCCGGCGGCGTCTGCCCATGATCCAAACGATCAGCAAGAACACCGCGATGATCAGCAAAGAAAACAGCGTTGTCAGCGTGCCAAGCGCATAGATCACCGGCGTTGTGACGTTTGTGGTGATGCCGAAGATTTCCAGCGGCAGCGTGTTATAGCTGCCTGCGGTCAACAGAGTGCGGGCAAATTCGTCATAAGACAGGGTGAAACCGAACAGCGCCACACCGATCAGGGACGGTGCGATAATGGGCAAAATGACAAAGCGGATCGTCTGCCACGGGGTTGCACCTTGGTCGCGCGCGGCTTCCTCGTAGGATTTGTCAAAGCGGTTGAACACCGCGAAGATGATCAAAAGACCAAAGGGCAAGGTCCATGTGAGTTGCGAGCCAAAGCCAGAGGTCGCCCAATGCACTTTGAACCCGAGCTGGTTGAAAATCAGACCCACCCCGAGAGAGATCAAAATGGAGGGGATCACCAAAGATGTGATCGCCATATAGAACAACACGCCTGAGCCTTTGAAGTTTTTGCGAAAAGCCAAACCAGCGGACACGGACACGATCACGGTGGACACCATCACCAAAAGGCCCAACATCAAAGACCGCCGGAACGAGCCCCAGATATCCCCCACAGCTTGCTGTTTGAACAGATCAATAAACCAATGCATCGAGGTGCCGTTCATCGGAAAGGTCAGCCCGCCTTTTGGGCCTTGGAACGATAGGATGCCAATGGTCAGAGTTGGACCGTAGAGGAACAGCAAAAACAGGATGAAGAAGGCAGAAAGCGCGTAGAATGACTTGGGGCGACTGTCCATCTTACAGCTCCTTTCGAATGTTCACGAAGCGCAGTAAGACGCCGATGATGATCAACACAGTGACGAGTAAGATCACAGCCGTGGCGGCAGCCGACGGATATTGCAGAAGCGAAATATCGTTTGAAATCAATCGCCCGACGTTGGCCTTTTGTGATCCAGACATAAAGCGCACAGTGATGAAATCGCCCATCACCAGCGTCACTACAAAAATAGTGCCGATCATGATGCCCGGCTTCGTGAGCGGAATAATCACATGTTTGAGCGTCTGAAAGCCAGAAGCGCCATTGTCATAGGCGGCTTCGATCAGCGACTTGTCGATGCGGATCATCGTGTTGAAAATCGGCACCACCATGAACAGGGTATACAGGTGCACGAACGCCAAAATGACGGCGAAATCTGAATACAACAGCCATTCAAGCGGCGCATCTATGACGCCCCAAGAGATCAGCGTTTGATTGGCAATCCCGTTGCGCCCCAAAAACGGGATCCACGAAATCATGCGGATGATGTTCGAGGTCAAAAACGGGATGGTGCACAGTAAGAACAGCACGGTTTGAATGGCCTGCGTGCGGATGTGAAAGGCGAGGAAATAGGCGATGGTAAAGCCGATAGACAGCGTCAAAGCCCATGTGATGATCGCGTATTTGAAGGTGGCGAAAAACACTTTGTAGGTGACGGGCGAGCTGAACAAAAAGGCATAATTGTCGAACTGAAAGGCCGGATAGATCGAAAACTCGGTGGCGCCCCAAAAGCTGACGATGACGATCATCACGATGGGCGCGATCAAGAACCCCAGCAAAACCACCGCCAAGGGTGCTGCTTGCAGGTATGTCACCAAGTTGCGAGTCTTATTCATAGGGCCTCGTCGATGTGCCGCGGCACATTCTGTATTTCTATCGTGAAAGGAACGTGCGGACGCCTTGGCCCGCACGTGAGGAGGCAAAGCCTCGGGGAGATCAGCTTAGGCCGCGATGAATTCGTTCCACTTGCGGACCATGTATTGGTTCTCGTCCATGACGGAGTTCCAACACGCCACAGCGCCCATACGATCGGTGAAGGAGCCACCATCGCGCAGATCGCCAGCGCCAGCCAAAACGTCACCTGTTGGCGATGTGATGTCGCCTGTGGCCGCTTTACCTTCGAACCAGTAGCCCCACTCGTTTTCGGACATGAACTCTTTGGAGGTTTCAGGCACAGCTGAGTAGTAACCTTGGCGCATCAAGTAGCCGCCAACCCAACCGGACAAGTACCAGTTGATGTATTCGTAGGCCGCATCCAATTCCATGCCAGACAAGCTAGACGATAGACCAAGACCACCACCCCAAGAGCGGTAGCCCTCTTTGAGCGGTTGATAGACACATGGGATGCCGCGTGATTTCACAGCCGTGATCGCAGGCGACCACATGGATTGGATCACAACTTCGCCAGAGGCCATCAAGTTCACGGATTCATCAAACGATTTCCAGAACGCGCGGAACTGACCGTTTTTCTTGGCCTCTGTGAAGATCGCGAATGTCTTGTCGATCTCTTCTTTGGTCATGTTGCCTTTGTCGCCGTACTGGATTTCACCCATGGCTTCGCAGACCATCGCCATATCCATGATGCCGATAGAAGAAATGTCGAGGATAGACGCTTTGCCTTTGAACTCAGGGTTCAACAGCTCTGTCCAGCTTTCGATCGGACGACCGATAAGGTCAGGACGGATGCCCAAAGTGTCCGCGTTGTAAATTGTCGGGATCAGGGTCATCCAACCGGAGTCTTCTGTGGCAAACTTAGTGCTGCCTGGTCCGTCAACAAAGCCAACAGTGTGTGGCGCAGTCCCTTGCGCGATCACGCTTGTCGGTGTCAGTTTACCTGAGCGGAACGTGCCAGCAATTTTGTCGTAGTTGTCGATCTTAGAGACATCCATCGCCTGCAAATTGCCTGTTGGCCAAACCTTTTTACAGATCCAGTATTCGATATCCGCGATATCAAAGCTGTCAGGCTGCGTGGCGGCGCGTTGTGTCACGCTGTCACTGTCGAGCGCAGTCATTTCAAGATTGAACCCAAGGTCTTCTTTCACCTTGTTGGCCACATCGTTGAGGTTGGACACACCTGTGCCGAATTGGCGCAACGTGATGTCTTTGATTTCTTGAGCCCAGACCATAGGCGCAGGCAATGTAGAGGCCGCAACGGCCCCAGCAGCACCCTTAAGAACGGAACGTCGGCTATAACGCATTTTTGACATTGAGTTTTTCCCTTGTTGGATTGGTTTTTGTTCAGTGATTTAGGCTTGGAGGCGGTGTAGCCGCCCCTCGTCCCAAGCGAGGTTGACCCCGTCGCCCGGATTTTTTGGTGAGGTGTAGAAATCAGCTTCTGGCACCAAGGCGAGCACTTCTTCGCCCGCCTCGGTCTGCGTGGTCAGGGCCACGTGACCGCCTTGGTATTCGACGGATGTGATGGTGGCAGGCAGGCCGGTTTGATCCAGCTTGACCTCATCGGCGCGCAAAGCGACCTTGCCGCCGTCCAATGAGATCACGTTGTGACCGCCCATAAACCGCGCCACGAATTCTGTTTTCGGTGCAGACCAAACATCGCGCGCTGTGCCCGCTTGTTCGATCACCGCGTTGTTCATTACGACCAGTTCATCGCCCAAAGCCAAAGCTTCGTCTTGGCCGTGGGTGACGTGGATAAAGGTGATGCCCAACTCGCGCTGCAGACGCTTAAGCTCTGCGCGCATACGGATGCGCAAGAATGGATCGAGGGCAGACAGCGGCTCGTCCAGCAACAAAACCTTGGGCTCTGTCACCAGCGCGCGTGCCAAGGCGACGCGTTGCTGTTGCCCGCCGGACAATTGTTCAGGAAACCTGTCCGCCAGTGGGATCATATCGACGAGATCCAGCAAGGCGTTGGCCTTGGCATGGCGGGTTTGTTTATCGACGCCCTTCATGCGCAGCGAAAAGGCAACGTTGTCGCGGACTGTCAGGTGTGGAAACAAAGCGTAGCTTTGAAACATCATGGCGGTGCCGCGTTTGGCCGGTGTCAGAGACGATACATCAAAGCCATCCAAAACCACTGAGCCTTCAGTGACGGATTCGTGCCCCGCAATCATGCGCAGGGTTGACGATTTCCCGCAGCCAGATGGGCCGAGAAGACACACATAACTCCCCGCATTAAAACGGTAATTAATGCAGTCGACAGCAAGAGTTTCACCGTATTTCTTTGTGAGATTGATCAATTCAAGATCGTAGCCAGCTGCCATATCCGCCCCTTGCGCTTTAAGACCAACGACTGTGTCTTGATAAAAGCTCATCAGGTTTTGCGGCGATGCGTGAGCAAATTTGACCTAAATGCAGCCCCAAACAGCCCCTGCTCAATTTTTGAGCCTCTTTTTGGTCAAAGTGTGCATTTATGTGCGCAAAATTGTATACAATCATGAACACAACCAAGTCTGAACGTTGACGCTTGCCATCACGAAGTTGCGAATCCAATGTGAGACAAAGGAAAAACTATGACGAACGTAAGCGGTACCCCACTCACAGCGGATTTGCTGTTCCAAAAATTAGAATTGGCAATCCATGAACACCGTTTGGCACCGGGCACAAAACTTGGTGAAGACGATTTGGCCGATGTTTACGGCGTCAGCCGCACCATTGTGCGTGCAGCGCTGCAATCGCTGTCACATGAGCGTCTGGTCGAATTGAAACGCAATAAGGGCGCCTTTGTTGCGCAGCCCTCTGTGCAAGAAGCGCGCGAAGTGTTCGAGGCCCGCGCCCTGCTTGAGCCACGCACCGCCTACTCTGCCGCCGAGCGCATCACGCCTGCGCAAGTGGCGCAATTGCAAGCGCACATCGACGCCGAACACAAAGCGCTTCACGCTGGTGATCACGGCCGCGCCTTATATCTATCAGGGCAGTTTCACATCGATATCGCGCGCATCGCCGATCAAAACACCATTCAGGCGATGATCACCCAACTCATTTCGCGTTCGTCTCTGATTATCGCGCTGTATTGGCAACGCCGTGCCGCGATGTGCGAAAGCCATGCCCACGATGCGCTGATTTCGGCCTTTGCCGACCATGATGGCGCGCGCGCGGAAGAACTGATGAAAAACCATTTGTTGGATTTGCTGACATCTTTGGATTTGCGCAACAAAACCTCCGTGCCCTTGTCGCTCAAAGACGCGCTGGCATAAACAGCGCCCGCCACAGTATTCGTCGCGCAGAACGTGAGCACGTCGCTTGCAACCTTTGAGAAGGATTGGATTTTTCCAGAACAACCCGCAGCATTGCGCAAAGGCTTAATCTCTGTCTTAAGGGAACGTGATCAGAATTCCTTTTTTGCAACCATAAAATAGCTTGATGCACCCTTGAAAATCTCTTCAGTCTCAATGACCTGCAACTTTTCATGATCTATCAGATCGTCCAAGTCTGTGCTTTTAAGCTGTCGAATGGGGATCGGAATAGCACCGACCATTAGCAACACTCTGACCAGCAGAATTTGCAGCGCAATCACGACTGATTTTTTACCGCCAAGACATGGTGTTATTGAAATAAACAACCCACCATCTTTCAGTAGCTCTAAGGTTCTTTGCACAACATGTTTAGGATCAGGCACCGTGTGCAGCATGTTGAAGGCCAGCACCACATCGAATGAGCCATTCTCGAAGGAGTCATCGAAAATATCAGCTTGTTCGAAGTCAACGTTGGTGACGACACCTGTTGCGGCCTTTCGCTTCGCAATGTCGATCATGCCCGTTGAAATATCAATCGCACGCACGCTCTTGACCAAACCAGAGATCTCGCAGGCGGTCGTGCCTGTTCCACATCCGTAGTCCAACACAATGTCGGTATCCTTCAGGTATCGTTTTGTATTTTCACGACTGCGACTATGAATGAACTCAAATTTCTCTTCTGTGTTGTCATAGTTGCTAGCAGATTGATCCCAAAACTTTTCGGATTTATTCATTGTGTCTTTCCTGTCTTTTCGACGCGATTGTGCCGCGC
>NZ_JBDMZG010000221.1:0-9616 GCF_039769035.1 Pacificibacter sp. | reverse complement strand
GGGGTTGGTCTTGCCAGCATTTGGTCGATATGCGTGGTATTTTGTCGGCGGCATCAACTTTTGCCACATCGATAGTTTGATCAGCGTGAGATGATTGGTTCGCAGCAGATATAGTCTGCGGCGGCGAGTGTTGTTTGTGATGTATGGGGCGCGGGTCATACTGCGGCCCTTTGTGGTTTTGGCGGTGCTCTGGAATGCTGTGCTGGTGCGATTGTGTTGATGATGATCAGTTGTCCGCCGCAACACGGGCATGGCAGCGCGAGGAAACGGACAGGTTCCATTGTGTTACGGGTGTTGTTGTCGTTGTCCTGTTCGGATGCCCGCACTCCGAGCAACTGCCTGATCCGTGCGATATTGGCGACACGATTGCCGTTTCCGAAGAAGCCATAGTGACGGATGCGGTGCTGGCCTCTGGGTAGCACGTGGATCAGGAACCGGCGGATGAACTCTGATGTTGCCAGCGTCATGGTGG
The DNA here is from genome assembly GCF_039769035.1 of Pacificibacter sp. Lineage (NCBI taxonomy): Bacteria > Pseudomonadati > Pseudomonadota > Alphaproteobacteria > Rhodobacterales > Roseobacteraceae > Pacificibacter > Pacificibacter sp. The sequence continues at coordinate 9,144 of NZ_JBDMZG010000221.1, read as the reverse complement.
TGTGGCGGCCTGCGCCTTTAAGGCGGTAATCCTTGACCTTGAAGGTGACGCTGTTCTCATCAAAGCGGATCAGTCTGCTGTTGGAAATCGCGACACGATGGGTGTATCGCGACAGATATGCCAATACTGCTTTGGGTCCGGCGAAGGGTTCCTTGGCGTAGACGACCCAGTCGATTTTGCGCAGCGGTTGCAGGAAAGAATCGAATGCGGCGCGGTCAACGAGGTCGGCATGGTCTCCAAAGAATTGCAGTTTCCCCGCATCATGCAGCTTGGTCAGCCCTTCCAAAATGAGGCGGCGATACAGACGGGACAGAACCCGCACGGACAGGAAGAAGTTCTTGCGGCAGGCGATCCACTTTGCACCATCTGCAGACAAGCCCCCGCCCGGGACAATCATGTGAACGTGAGGATGATGCGTCATTGCTGAGCCCCAGGTATGAAGGACCGAAATCATGCCCGCCCGGGCACCAAGGTGCTTGGGATCGGCGGCGATCTTGATCACCGTGTCAGCACTCGCTCGCATCAGCAGGTTGTAGATCTCACGTTTGTTCTGATGCGCAATATCGGCAATGGGTTTGGGCAGGGTAAAGACGAGGTGGAAGTATCGCACGGGCAGCAGCTCTGCTTCGCGCGCCGCCAGCCAGGCCTTCGCCGCACCCGCCTGACACTTTGGGCAATGGCGGTTGCGGCAAGAATTGTAGGCGATGTGTTCATGCGCGCAGTCAGCGCAGCGCGCAACATGCCCCCCAAGCGCTGCCGTGCGGCAGCGCTCGATTGCGCTCATCACTTTCAACTGTGTCAGGCTGACATGACCCGCGTTTGTAGCACGCCAAGCAGGACCATGGGCGCGGAGAATGTCCGCGATCTCCAATATTGGACCCGGCATGGCGGATTATGTAGATCTGCCTTTGCCCTTCTTGCGCTTGGGCCCGTTCAGGTCATCAAGTGGGCTGTCCACCGCTGCGATCATGCCGGTGGCTACGCTGGCATAGCGTGCCGTGGTCGTCAGTTTGGCATGGCCCAGAAGCGCTTGAATGACGCGGATATCGACGCCGCTTTCCAGCAGATGGGTCGCGAAAGAATGGCGCAAAGTGTGCAACGTGACCGGCTTGGTGATCCCAGCCTCATGCGCGGTCTGTTTGAACAACCGTGAAATCTGCCGGGCCGAGAGGTGTTTGCCCCGATAGCCGGGGAAGAGGACCCGCTCGGGATCTGGTACATCCTTGTCCTGACCGGTGGGGCGTTCGGTCCACCACTCGCGCAGAAGGCTCAGAATATCGACAGGCAGCATGACGTTGCGATCCTTGCGCCCCTTCGATTGCACGATGCGGATGATCTCCTGATCGCTATCAATATCGCCGACCTTGAGCCGCACAACTTCGCCTGCGCGCATCCCGCAGCCATAGGCCAGCGACAACATCACCCGTGCCTTAAGGCTGGGGGCCATGGCCAAGATGCGCTTGATCTCCTTCTTGCTGAGAACCAGCGGTATCTTTACCGGCTCTTTAAGATGAAAAATCTCGGCCACCAGATCATGACGTCTCAGGGTCACGCGGAACAGAAACTTGACCCCGGTCATGGTCTGGTTGCGCGTGCCGATGCTGCCCCCGCTCTCAATCAGATGCTGTTGGAAATACTTCACATCGTCCGGCGTGGCAGTCTCTGGCGAGCGCCCGAGCCAAGCCGCAAACCGCTTGCATGCTCGCAAGTGACTGGCCTGGGATGCAGGGCCGAGATTGCGCCCTGAAATATCCGCGATCATGCGGGCACGAAGCGGTGTCATCGGGGTGGTGTGTTGAATGTTCATGGGAAAACCCTCTGTCAATCGAGGCAAAATCACCTCGACCAACAGCACACACACAACATCACAAATCGCGAAACAAATCCCAACTCAGCGCAACACCAGAAACAAGCGCCTCTATCGCGGAGCGATTTAGTGCTTGGGCCGTTCGTGTACTTCCTAAAATTCGGGTTCATTGGGTGTTGGCGTGGTTTCGGTCACGCTGCGGTCACCGTCAACACCTCGAGCAATCAGCTTAACAAGACGCCTGAATAGACCGGTCGCACTGCTTTCTTGAGGCTTCTTCTGGAAAAGACGTTTCAGAAAGCTGGGCGGTTTTTGCATTTGGATCGTTCCACCCGAGATGGTTGCCTCGCCTGTCTCCAACTGAGTGACCAATGTCGCAATGGCTTTCACCCCTTCGTCCAATTCCGCTCGGTCCTTTGCCAACACCTCCTGCGCATTTGAATGCGTGGCCTTGATGCCTTCGACCATATCGATTTCCTGATCGACACGATCGCGATCCTTTTCAACACTCTCAATATTAGCAGCTAACCTTTGCGCGCTTTTCTTACGCGTTGCATATTCGACCGTGGTGAGACGCCCGGATCTGGGGCCGTCCCGCAAGAGGCCACAGGGTTTTCCCACCTGTTCATAATACCGGTCTTGCAGCGCTTTCATTGCAGCCGTGTAAGCATCCTTTTCCGGGATGGCGCCGCGTTGCTTGCGTGCAGATTTGAGGTGCGCAGTGTTGGCCGTCTTCCATTCCGCCAGCAAAGCCGCATTGTCGGCTTCAACATCACGGCACTCCTTTTCCCACTCTGCCAGTTGAGCCTCGCGTTTGATCTTATTCTTGCGCTGCGTTTCGCGGTTCTTTGATGGGCGTGGTTGTTTGGGCTTCTTAGGGCGATTCTGTAGTTCAGGCTTTGGCAGTGCGGGGATCGCAGTCGGGACATCCAATGCGTTGCGGAGCTTTGCTGCGGCGGCTTTCCCTGTGTGGAGTTTGTTGGCATCCAGCTTCGGATCTCTTGGATTGATCGCCAGGATATGAAAATGCACATGGCTTTCATCGACATGCATGACTGCGGTCCATTCGATGCCCCCTGGCATGCGAGCCTGAAAATCCTCAAGGGCCAGTTTGATCCATTTCTGAATCTCGGGACCGTGGGTTTTCTTGTCCGCCAGAAACGTGGAGGTGGGCAGGGGATGCGAATGGATTTCCGTATAAAGCGTCGCCGCATCTTTGCGCAGCTTGCGCTCATAGATGCTGCCATCTTTGCGGGTGACAGTCTCCTTCAGGTCTTTCAGAAGGGCTGTGTGTCTTGCTTCAAGTTGGGAGACTGTATGTGTTCCTCCAAGCCGATAAACCTTTCCAACCTGTTCCACATGACCAGAATATTTGGGCACGCGTCTTGCCTCACCGAAAACCTGAGCTGCGGAATTGAAATGGTTGTCCGTTCCCTTAACCTTTGTCTGAGCTGTTGAGTATGTTTCGATGTGAATGAATTGATAGGCCATCACAGTTCCTTTCTGTTACATTCCAGAAAGGCTCGGTGAGGTTCGTGAAAGTTCAAAACTGGATTTCGTGCATTGGGTGATTGGCGTGCTGAAAACTGTGGATAACTGATAAGATGGGGGGCGGTTTCCTACCCATAGTGACAGACTGTAGGTAGCTTTGAGAGCTTCCTGTCTGCCACTAACGCCGTGGGGGCGCTCCGTCGTTTTGCAAGCAAAACAACTGCGCAGGGCCGAGGCCCTTTGCTTGATCGTTAAACAATTCTTGATGATCGTTTAACTATATCTCGGGTGGCGCAAATCTTTGCAGATTGCAGGTGCCCCTTCCAACAAATCTGGTGGACGCTTCCTAGTTTATCTTTGATTGCGGCTACTCTTCATGTTCTCGTTTCCCATGGCTCTTTGGTCATTGGTCGGGGTGTGGGGTGTCCCCCGCCAAACTCTCTCCCAAAACGTGGTGGAGCGGCGCAACGCTCCAAGTAGGGTCACCGCAAACGGTCCAGAGCCGCCATTGATCAGATGTCCAATTGCTGCATCGCAGATTCCCCGAAGCAGACATTGACCCGTTAGCGCAGCATTTTTAAGCGTTGGATGGCTGCATCGCGGACAAACCGAGCTTTCGCTGCGCTTGCGCCAATGGCCGTTTTCATCCCTACGAGAACCATCTTCAAGACCAATCCAGCTCAAATAGCATAGAGTTTACGCTTCATTTTCTTTTGGGGCTGCACCAACCGCATGAAGCGTCGCCTTTCTGATGTGCTTTTTAAGTATTTCTTGACCCTTTGAAATATTCCCCTCCAACGTCGCCTGTTTCAAAGCTTCATGCTCTTCAGCGCTGTTCTTAACCCACCGCGCCCGTGACGTCAGGCTGCGATCATTTGCATGAGCCATTAAACGATACCGGCGGCTCAGGTCATACTGGGTTGCAATGATATCTAACAGCTTTGGTGAGTTGCAGTTTCCAGCCAGTGCAAAATGGAACGCTCTGTTCCTGTCGTCCCATTCCAATACCGCGTTAAGTGGATCCTCAGACATCTTTCGTTCGATCTCTGACAATGCATAATGGGCAGCAATGACACTTGATCTCCAAGCAACATCGGATCGCTTGATCGACCATTCGAATGCAACGCACTCCAATTCAGCCCGAACACGAATGATGTCTTGCTGTTCTTCTTGGGAAGCTTCCAGAGCACGGAAACCTTTGGATTCTTGGAAGCCGACATAACCCTCTCCAACGAGTAAAGAGAGCGCTTCACGCACAGATGGATGCGAGACATTGTAAGTCCTTTTAAGCCCTTCAATGTTCAGCTTGTGCCCTGGTTTGATGATTCCGAGTGAGATGTCACGACGTAACTGATCTGACAGCGATGCAATCACCGATCCTTGTTTTTCCATGAGACGCGGCCTTTCCCAGTGGGCGGATGAAACATTGTACTGATGTTAATCCTGTTTTGGGTAGGATGCAATTTTTTTTGTATTATATACACCTAAATCATATTATGATTCGCCGATCACCAAAGATCGTTGATGCACAGAGTATTTGTTGAGAACGGAACCAATATGAATAATCTTCGACCCACGTCCCGTAGACTAAAGTCCATAGTAACCGGCGGAGCAGGCGCGCTTGGTAATTCTATCATTTCCGCACTGCTACAACGGGGCGATCAGGTTGCCTGTCTTGATCTAAATCCAGCACAGCGTTCTGATGTTCCACATTTTCACGTCAATGTTGCTGATGGGGCTTCAGTCAGGGCCGCATTTGAACAGGCGACTTGCGCGCTAGATGGGCTGGATGTTCTTATCCATGCCGCAGGGGTTATGCGTACATCCCCATTCTTGGATTTGGACGAAATTGAGTTCGAAGAGTTGCTGGCAGTCAATCTTTTGGGTGCATTTCGCGTGGCCCAAACGGCCAGTAAGCTTATGTTGGAAAACGGCGGCCGCATCGTTTTGGTGACGTCCATTCACGGCCAAATTGGGGTTCACGGACGTTGCGCATATGCGGCAAGCAAGGGAGGGGTCGCCTCTATGGCGCGGGTTATGGCCGCGGAACTGTCGCACTCCCGAATCCGAGTGAATGTTCTCGCTCCCGGCGCTGTTGACGGAGGGATGTTACCCGATCCCAATGCGCGTCAGGGATGGGTTAAGGCGACGCCCAGCAACCGTGTTGCATACCTAGAAGAAGTCGCTGGTGTTGCAACGATGTTGACTTCAGAAGGTGCGAGTTTCGTGAATGGACAAGTTATTGCTGTCGATGGTGGCGTAAGCACCGTGCGCCGATTTGAAGAGCCCGTAGCGCCAAAATGATATTATGATTGCTATTTTGATTATATGATGTTTAGACTTTCGGTTAGAATGAAGGTTCCAGCCCAATCTTGTGCGTGCACCTTCAATGAAATGTTTGTTAATTCAGGTCAGTGAATTTTTCTGGGAGGAAAATCAATGAAGACACTAATGAAGACACTAATCGCAGCATCGTCTTTGGCGTTGCTTTCGACAACAGCTTTTGCACAAGAGCGGATCACCTATAAATCTGCGAAGACGACATCGTCCTATTACCAGATGGGTGTGCAGATCGCTGAAGCCATGCGCAAAGGCACAGATGGTGGCGTTGTCGTCACTGTCGAAGAAAGCCAAGGTTCAGTCCAGAACGTCATGGAAGTACGGGCGCGTGGCGGCGATTACGTATTTACAACGCCCCCTGCTTTGGTTGGATTGGCGCAAGATGGCAAAGCAATGTTTGAAGGCAAAGGCGATCCAGCTTTTGCCAATATCCGTGCATTATTCCCAATCCCGTCTTTGACAATGCACTTCGTCGTGTCTGATGCCAGCGGCATTACTTCATTCGAAGAGATGGAAGGCAAAACAATCTTGTTGGGCAGCGGTTCATTTGGTGCAAGCGAAGGGGCGAAGTACCTTGGGCTGTTCGGACTAGAAGGCAAAGTCAAACTTTCTGATTCCGAGCTTTCAAACGCGGTTGCCGCTTTGAAAAATGGGCAGATCGACGGTTTTGTGACGGCTGGCTCCTATCCTGCGCCAAACGTCATCGAAGCAGCGGCCTCAACTGGCGTGACGGTTCTGTCGCTGTCAGGTGATCAGATCGCCACAACGAAGCGCACACCTCTTACCATCCCCGCTGGTACATACGCCGGTCAGGACGCTGACATCTCAACAACGTCCTTGCCTGTTGTCGCGTACACAACCACCGCGATGAGTGATGACACCGCATATATGCTGACCAAAACGTTCTGGGAACAGAAAGAGGGAATGGGCAGTGCAGCGGCATGGTGGAACGGTCTTAGCACCGACATGATCTCTAATATCTCAAGAGAGATTCACCCTGGTGCTATCCGCTATTACCAAGAAGTTGCTGCTCCGCTGACGGATGCGCACCGCTAAACGCTACCATTGAAAGCGGCCCCTTTTGGGGTCGCTCACACATCTTTGAGGTTCCCCATGTTTTCAAATCGTATCCAGATGCCTTGGATCTTGCTGGGGCTGCTGATGATAGCGGCTCATCTTGGGCTCATCTTCTACGGCCTTGTGCCAAATTTGGTCGCGCGCCCATTGCACCTCGCACTGATCCTTCCATGGGTTTTCCTTTTCAATGCGGCGTCTAGATTACAGACCATTGGTGGTCTTACCGTGACCCTTGTTGGCATTGCCTGCTGCCTCTGGATTGCTTTTAACCACCAGATGCTGCGCAATCAGTATGGTTTCATCGAAGGCAATGGCCAAACGATGATGGCTGTCTTTCTGCTTTTAATCGTTTTGGAAGGCGCGCGACGGATGATTGGCTGGCCGCTGCCAACGGTAGCAGCACTTATGTTGGCCTACGGTCTTTTGGGGCAATACATCCCTGGCCAATTTGGCCACTCTGGCACACCACTCGGTAGTTTTCTTGGAACGCTTACCATCGCCGAAGGGGGCATTTGGGGCAGCCTGACAGGCGTATCTGTAGGTGTTGTTTCAGTCTTTGTCATTTTTGGCGCTGTCCTGAATGCGGGTGACGCGGGGCAAGGATTCATGAATGTGGCTGCTGGCGCCGCCGGACGCCTCAAGGGCGGGGCTGCAAAAGTATCGGTCCTTTCGTCAGCGCTCTTTGGGTCCATCTCTGGTTCTGCTTCTGCAAATGTCGCATCAACCGGCGCGGTGACATTACCTGCAATGACAAAGCTGGGGTATCCAAAACGTCTTGCCGCCGCCGTTGAAGCCGTTGCCTCATCAGGCGGTCAGATTATGCCCCCACTAATGGGCGCGGGGGCGTTTGTAATGGTCGAGCTGACAGGTGTTCCCTACACTGACATCATGTTAGCAGCCCTATTGCCCGCTGTTCTGTTCTTTGTCGCAGTTTGGATAGGCATAGATGCCTACGCGACACGATATGAGCTGAAAGGCATTTCTGAGGACGAACAACCAGCGCGTCGCGAAATTCTGATCACATCATTATTTTTTGCAGTACCATTCAGCGTTTTACTGATCGCCATGTTTGCGTTGAAATATACGCCACAGTATTCGGCAGCACTGGCAATATTTGTAGGCCTGCTCGCTCTTCTGATGAATGGAAAAACAGGGCTAGACTTTAGGCTTGGCACCGAACGCTTGGCCGCTGCCTGCTTGAATGCAGGCAAACAGATAGCCATGATCGGCTCGATCATCATCTGTGCTTCTATCGTTATTGGCGTACTTGGCATCACGGGTTTGGGCGTAAAGCTCACGTCTTTCATTGTGTCTGGTTCTGGTGGATTGCTCTGGCCCTCCCTTTTGTTAACGGCCCTTGCATGCCTTTTACTCGGTATGGAAGTCCCAACAACCGCAGCATACGTGATCTGTGTCTCAGTCGCTGGACCTGCACTGATTGACCTTGGCTTAGAGCCATTGCAAGCGCATCTTTTTGTGTTTTGGTTTGCACTTCTTTCAACTATTACCCCACCCGTCTGCGGAGCTGTATTTATTGCCGCAGGTATGATTGGTGAGAACTGGTTGAAGGTTGCTCTGACCGCCATGGCTCTGGGTATAGGTCTGTATATCATTCCGCTTGGCATGATTGCCAATCCTGATCTCATTCGGCTGCAAACCAATACGCTAGGCGCAGTTCTATCATTCATTCAAATGGCAATTGGTCTTGGCTGTGTATCGTTTGGGATTATTGCGAACTACAATAACGTGCTTCGTATTGCGTTCGTTTCACTCGGCCTCGCAATCATCTTTTTACGCGTTCTGCTGTAGATTCTTGCGGTGGTAATTCTCCTCGATGACAAAGCCCATAGAAGGTCTGTTGGTAACCTCTTTCATGAGAAAAGGATCCACATTTGTGAACGCAGCTGTTGTTAGAGATTTTTGGTACTCTCGTTATAGTGGACCTTTATGCATCGTGCAGCATCGGTCAAAGTGGGCTCTTTTGAGACCTTCGCTGCGGGTTGCTCGAACGGCTGGTTCGGGATTTTTGTAAGGAAATTCATGATATTTGCAACAAGCGAAGCTGACCATAAAAACAAGACTTGCGAGCTGGTGCATAAATCAGGTGCGCAACTCTAACGCCTGGTGTAGGTTCTTCACATGCTTATCGGTTACGCCAGAGTGTCTAGCCAAGGACAATCTCTTGATCGCCAGATCGGCGCTTTGAATACGATCAAGGCGGACAAGATTTTTCGTGAGGTCGCATCTGGCCGAACTGTCAAAGGCCGGCCACAGCTGCAACGAGCAATCGATGCTTTGGGGGCAGGGGACGTTCTCGCCATCGCGGAGTGGGACCTGTACGTCGTCAGAGTTTTTGGGTCCAGAGGCTGCGTAATTTAGGCGAGTATCTGGCTCATCTGGTTGGTTGTATTATGCGGCGCGTGTGCTGT
>NZ_JBDMZG010000052.1:0-6305 GCF_039769035.1 Pacificibacter sp. | reverse complement strand
TCAAATCCAACAATGACAGAAACAAAAACCAACCGATGCGCTAAATCTCTCCAGCGCGCCCGCCAACCTAAACCTCTGATTTTCCTAAACTTTCCAGTCTCTCAACCGTCCAGTTCGTCCCGTCCGCAGTGTCTCGCTTCCGGTAAGGGGGGTTCTAAGGCGACCGAACAAAACCCGCAAGCGCTTTTTTGAAGTTTATTGCATTAATTGCGAACATTGTCGCAAGACACTGATTTTAATGAATTTATATGGAAACCGGCAAACTGAAACGGAATGGCTTGCCACCATGGAATATTCAAATGGCAGCCCGACCATCGAACTTCGCTCATTCGCGACCCGGAATCGCCCTGAATCAGGCCTATTGCGAGTCGAACTGGGCGACTCGGAGAGCGCATTCATTGGAATCGCCGCAGTGAATGAAGGTGCGTGACAGGCAAGGCAGGTTCACAGCTGACAAATGGCTGGCAACGACGCGTTGATTGGAACGGAGCGCACTATTGTGCGCCCCGCAGGGAGGTGCCTCTAGAAGAAGCCCAATTTGTTTGGATTGTAGCTGACCAGCATGTTTTTCGTTTGCTGGTAGTGGTCGAGCATCATCTTATGGTTTTCGCGACCAATGCCGGACTGCTTGTACCCACCAAAGGCAGCATGCGCAGGGTAAGCGTGGTAGTTGTTCACCCAAACGCGGCCCGCCTCAATCGCGCGACCAAAGCGGAAGCAACGGTTCGCATCACGTGACCAAACGCCAGCACCAAGTCCGTACATCGTATCATTGGCAATCGCCAAGGCTTCGTCTTCGTCCTTAAAGGTTGTGACGGACACAACTGGACCAAAGATTTCCTCTTGGAACACACGCATATCGTTGGTGCCTTTGAAGATGGTTGGCTGAATGTAGAAGCCGTTCTCGAGATCTTTGCCAACGTCAGCCGCATCACCGCCCACAAGCACTTCGGCGCCTTCTTCGCGACCGATGGTGAAGTAGGACATGATCTTGTCTTGCTGCATTTGGGAACATTGCGCGCCCACCATCGTGTCCATATCGCGCGGGTCGCCTTGCTTGATCGCTTTCACACGCTCAATCACGCGCTCCATGAAGGCGTCATAGATGTCTTCTTGCACCAATGCCCGCGACGGACATGTGCAGACCTCGCCTTGGTTGAAGGCAAACAGAACGAAGCCCTCGATGGCTTTGTCAAAGAAAGCATCATCTGCGGCCATAATGTCAGAGAAGAAGATGTTCGGAGACTTGCCGCCAAGTTCAAGCGTCACGGGGATCAGGTTCTCTGTTGCAGCCGCCATGATTTTCTTGCCTGTCGCGGTGGAGCCCGTGAAGGCGATTTTCGCGATGCGCGTGGATGTGGCCAAAGCAGAGCCAACCTCGCCACCGTAGCCATTGATGATATTGAGTGTGCCTGCTGGCAAAAGATCGGAGATTGTCTCGATCAGAACCATCAACGCTGCAGGGGTTTGTTCAGCTGGTTTCATCACAATACAGTTGCCCGCTGCCAAGGCTGGCGCCAGTTTCCATGCGGCCATCAGAATGGAAAAGTTCCATGGGATGATCTGGCCGACCACGCCGAGCGGTTCGTGAAAGTGATAGGCCACTGTGTCGGAATCGATCTCGGACATGGAGCCTTCTTGACCGCGCAACACGCCTGCGAAGTAGCGGAAGTGATCAATCGCCAGTGGAATGTCGGCATTCGTCGTCTCGCGGATCGGCTTGCCGTTGTCCCATGTTTCAGCCTGCGCCAACAGGTCTAGGTTCTCTTCCAAACGGTCCGCGATTTTGAGCAAGATGTTGGAGCGTTCTGTGGCCGATGTTTTGCCCCAAGCCACCTTGGCGACATGGGCTGCATCCAGCGCCAGTTCGACATCGTCTGCGTCAGAACGCGCAACTTCGCAAACAACAGAGCCGTCGATGGGGGTGATATTGTCGAAATACTTACCGTTCACGGGTGGTACAAAAGCGCCGCCGATGTAGTTGTCGTAGCGCGCCTTAAAGGGCGATGCGTACTTTGAAATGGGTTGGGTCATTACATTCATGGTATATCCTCCTGAGACATCCGAGATCCTCCACCTCGGTTGCTCAAGACCATGACCAGAGCCCTATCTTGCGTCACCCCGCGCAACCCATGCTGCGGCGCAGCAGTGTCTCACTGGTGAGACAGGTCCGCTAACTTTCCGTAATTCCGAGGCGATTCATCCGGCGATACAGCGTGGCACGCCCGATCCCCAGCTCTCGCGCTGCTGCAGACATATTGCCCCCCGCCCGCGTGATCGCACGTTTAAGCGCAGCTCGTTCTGCACGTTCAAGCGCAGATGCATCACTGTCGCGACCCAATATATCAGAGGCAGGTAGCGGGGCGAGCTGCCCGCCCTGCCCCAATTCATACACACGGCGCGCGGCACGCGTGGCGCCGATGATCAAATCATCCTGATCCACCGCCAACAAAACCGCGCCATCACTGCGTTCATCTGGGGCGGCAATGATCCGCGCCTTTGGAAACGCCATGCGAAACGCGTCTGTTTCGATTTGTTTGGCAGTCTGCGCCACAACATTGCTGATCAAGCGCGCATAGGCTTCGGTCTGATCCGCACGACATGAGGACACATCAAGCGCGCCGATCAATTCACCATCCGGTCCGAAAATCGGCGCATCCATACAAGACATCACCGTGTTGCGGGTCATGAAATGTTCGTCGCGATGAATGCTGACTTGGCGCGCTTCAGCAATGCAAGTGCCGATGCCGTTGGTGCCCTCGGCCTCTTCAGACCAATCTGCGCCAGACCACAGCCCCCATTGTTCGAACGTGTCAGCATCCGCATCTTTGGACCTCTGATCCAACACCACGCCTTGATTGTCAGTGAGCAGAACACAACACCCCGTGTTGCCCACCATTTGAAACAGCTGATCGAGCTTTGGCGTTGCGACCTCAAGAAACGTGCCAAGCTCGGCGCGTCGTTGTGCGACTTGCGTCATTTCAATGCGACGAGGACTGTGGCGCAATGCTGGATCAAGGCCATGTTTGACCATCGACCGCCGCCAAGACGCCGTCAGTCGTGACGCGGCGGACGGTGATTCAACCGCGTTCAACACCTGTTGTGTATGGCTTTCCAATGGCATTGCCCGTTTCCTCCCAAAAACAAACTAAGTGCTAGTTAACACCTTTCCTCGTGTTTTGCACCTTGCGCTGGATCAAACGGGCAGACTGGTGGTCTTGAACACCGTGCGCATCGCGAAAGACGACTGCATTTTGACCACACCTGGCAGCCGCACCAAGTTGCGATGAATTTCGGCGAAATGGTCGGTGTCTGCTGCGACAACCTTAAGCATGTAATCCGCTGCCCCTGCCATCAAATGACATTCCAAGACATCTGGAACAGTTTGAACGGCTTTCTCGAAAGCGGCCAAAACCTCATCCGCCTGCGATGTCAGCGTCACCTCGACAAACAACGTTGACCGACGGTCTACATGGACCGGATTCAACAACGCCACATAGTCACGAATGATGCCGTCCGCCTCTAATCGTTGAACGCGGCGGTGGCACGCAGAGCTGGAAACATTGGCCTCAACAGCCAAGTCAGCGTTTGAAATGCGGCCTTTCTTTTGCAAAATCCGCAAAATTCGGCGATCTGTCTCATCCATTTGCGCCATGTTGGTAGATTTCCCCTGATATCAATCATTGTCCGCAAACATATCCCATATACGCCAGTGCAAAACAAGCACGACGGAAATCCAAATGCGCGCCGTACTATATATGTGTCCCCAAGGTGACGCCGACCCAGCGTCACAAGAAAGGCCCGCAAGCATGACTTGCGGGCCGTTTCCAATTCTCTGTCGACAGCTTTACTTTTTCAAAGAGTCGCGGATTTCCAAAAGAACATCAAGCTCGCTTGGGCCTGCTGGTGCCGCCGGCGCTTCTTCAACTGGTTTTTCAGTCGCTGCTTTCACTTTGTTGACGTAGCGCACCAACATGAACACCACGAATGCGATGATCAAGAAGTTGATAACCGCCATGATGAACGACCCGTAGGCAAAAATCGCAGCGCCACTGTCGCGCGCGTCTGTCAAAGATGCGCCTGCCGCGACCTCGCCGGACAGCACAACATATTTGTTCGCAAAGTCGATACCCCCGATGAATAGGCCGATGAACGGATTGATCAGGTCAGAGACCAAGGATTTAACAATCGCCGTAAAGGCGGCACCGATGATGATACCAACAGCCATGTCCATGACATTACCTTTGGCGATGAAGTCTTTAAACTCTTTAAGCATTTTATCCCTCGTGCGTTTAAGAAGCGTCATTGTGCGCGCTTATAAACATTGCTTAGCACAATTGCGCACAGTCGGAAGAGGTTAAAAATCATGCAAAAGTCCCCATATTGCATCCAGACATATAAAAGGATCTTTCAATGACATCCATTGCCGCACACTCAATTAATGCCCGTTGGCCCGCACAAGACCCAAGCAAACTGCAACTTTATTCCTTCCCAACACCCAATGGCGTTAAAATTTCTGTCGCGTTGGAAGAAATGGGCATCCCCTATGAGGCGCACCTTGTTGGTTTGATGAACGGCGATGTGATGACGGACGAATTTTTGTCCCTCAACCCGAACAACAAGATCCCAGCAATTATCGACCCAACCGGCCCAGATGGCGCACAGATTGAGCTGTTTGAATCCGGCGCGATCTTGATCTATCTGGCCGAAAAATCCGGCAAGCTGCTGTCAGCGGACCCCGTAAAACGCTACGAGACGCTCAAGTGGTTGATGTTCCAAATGGGTGGCATTGGTCCGATGTTTGGTCAACTTGGCTTCTTCTACAAATTCGCAGGTGCTGCGATGGAAGACCCAACTGCGCGTGATCGCTACATTGGTGAAGCGAAGCGCTTACTGGCTGTGCTCGAGAAACAGCTTGAAGGCAAAGACTGGATCACAGGCGAATACTCCATCGCGGACATCGCTATCGCGCCATGGATCAATTCGTTGGAATTCTACGGTGCCAAAGAGGTTGTCGGCTATCACGATCTGAAAAATGTACCGGCCTATGTGGAGCGTTTCTACGCACGCCCCGCGGTGGAAAAAGCGAAGAACATTCCGCCAGTCCAAATGCCGTAACAAACAAAAGGGAGCCCAAGCGGCTCCCTTTTTTATGGCCTACATTTGTGGGAACTACTGGGGTAAAGTACCCTTCAGAACATAAGTCAAAATATCCACGACCTGTTCAGGCGTCTCAACCACGGCCAAGGCCGCCGCATCGACTTCTTTCAGCGCATGTTGGTGATCCGCCCCGTGCATCACAATCAAGGACTTGCCCAAAGCCGCCGCAAATCCGGCGTCAAACGCCGCGTTCCACTGTTTGTATTTCTCGCCAAAGCGCACAACAACCACATCCGCCGCTTCAATCGCGTTGCGGGTGCGAATGGCGTTGAGCTTCGCGCCTTTGTGGTCATGCCAAAACTTATCAGCCTCAGCGCCCATAATGGCGACACCGCAATCATCCGAAGACGCATGATCTGTCACGGGCGCTGAAAACACCACATCCAAACCCTTTGCACCCTCAACAATTTGATCGCGCCAATCGGTGTGGATTTCTCCTGATAGATAAACCTTCATCCCATCGCTCTCCTAGATTGCTTGAAAGGCCCCGAGGGCTTCTTCCAGTTCTGTTTCCTCATACTTAAAGTGCGATTTGACCACCGCTTCAAGCTGTTCAAACACCAAACGGGCGTCCAAATAGGCGCGTTCCGTCGGCGCTTCGACCAAAGCCACAGCGGCCTCATACAATCGCTCGATCAACGCATGCACAACACGGTGTTCTTCGCGCAATTTGTTCACCACAGCCGTGATGCCATCAACGCCTGCGCGCTCAAGGCGCGGGAACATGTCCTGCTCTTCGATGTTGTGATGCATGTTCAAGACCATACACTCACGCCCGCACAAATTGCCAAAGGTCTGATAGTTCCGCGTCATGCTCATCTGCGGGATCGCTTGCACCAATGCATCAGCGCCCGCCCCGCCTTGCGTGATCCGATCCAAAAGCACACGGGCTTGTACGATGTCGCGCAAATGCATCCGGTGAATCGCCGCCAAACGCCGTCCACTTTGGCGCGCATTTGGATCAACCCCATCCAAAGATGGCGCTTGCGGGCGACCCGCCTCGTCGAGTGCATCCATTGCATCAGAAACGTTGTCCCAAGGACCAGTCGTATCATTCGGGGACATCACCCATTCCTTTTGCAATCTCGAGACAAGGCGACTTTTGCACCGATATCACCCGACACTCAACACCTTAAGGAAGGCGG
>NZ_JBDMZG010000051.1:0-6712 GCF_039769035.1 Pacificibacter sp. | reverse complement strand
TAGTAAGAAGAGACTAGATATGCGTCATACGCGATGAATGTCATGAAAATGCCCGCACGCAGGTGTCGCACGTATTGTGTTGCGCGTTGGGTGATATATCCCGACCTCTGGTGCACAGGCGCTTAAGGAAATAAGGGTAGACGGGTGGCGAATCTGTGATTCGCATGACATGATTCGGAAAACCATTGATTCGCCCTCATGTTTTGGGCGGTTCGCAGGAAACGATTTCGACTGAGGAGTGCCGGATGGCCGCTAAGGACAACGACAATCAAAAGACAGACGTCGCAGAAGCAGATGTTGGTCTCGACATGAGCCAAGCAGCGGTCAAAAAGATGATCGCGGATGCCCGTGAAAAGGGCTACATCACCTACGACCAGCTGAACAAAGTTTTGCCGCCGGATCAGGTGAGCTCTGAACAGATCGAAGATGTGATGTCGATGTTGTCCGAAATGGGCATCAACATTATCGAAGACGAGGAAGAAGAAGAAGCCGCATCTGCGGGTGAGTTGGTCAAAGCTGAAACCAACCGCGATGTGACGCTCGCCTCTTCCGAAACAGAAAAACTTGATCGCACCGATGACCCTGTGCGGATGTACCTGCGCGAGATGGGCTCGGTTGAGCTGTTGTCGCGTGAGGGCGAAATCGCGATTGCCAAACGTATCGAAGCGGGTCGCAACACGATGATCGCGGGTCTGTGCGAAAGCCCGTTGACCTTCCAAGCGATCACGATCTGGCACGACGAGCTTTTGACCGAAGACATTCTTTTGCGCGACGTGATCGATCTTGAGGCCACCTTTGGCACAGGCATTGATGGCGAAGAAGTGGAAAGCGTTGTCAGCGGTTTGGGCAGCACGACAGGTGTAACGGCCAAGCCGACACCTCCGCCTGCGCCGAAAGTGCCAAAGCAAGAACTCGACGCCGATGGCAACCCGATTGCCAATGACGACGACGATGATGATGAAGACGAACAGGCCAACATGTCCTTGGCCGCGATGGAAGCTGCGTTGAAACCGCAGGTTCTGGAGGTTCTCGAAAACATCTCAAACGACTTTGCGCGCCTGTCTGAAATGCAAGATTTGCGGATGTCCGCGACCTTGAACGAAGACGGGTCTTTCTCGGCCGACGAAGAGGCGGAATACCAAGCGTTGCGCTCTGAAATCGTGACGTTGGTGAATTCGCTTCACCTGCACAACAACCGTATCGAAGCGCTGATCGACCAGCTTTACGGCATCAACCGCCGCATCATGTCCATCGATTCCAGCATGGTGAAACTCGCTGACCAATCACGGATCAACCGCAAAGAGTTTGTGGATGCTTACCGTGGTCGCGAACTTGACCCAACATGGTTGGAGCAAATGGGCGAAAAATCTGGCCGTGGTTGGCAGATGTTGATCGAACGTTTCTCACCGAAAATCGAAGAGCTGCGCGGCGAAATGGCCACCGTTGGTCAATATGTTGGCGTGGATATTCCTGAATTCCGCCGCATCGTTCAACAAGTGCAAAAGGGTGAAAAAGAAGCTCGCGCTGCGAAAAAAGAAATGGTCGAGGCCAACCTGCGTCTCGTGATTTCTATTGCGAAGAAATACACCAACCGTGGTCTTCAATTCCTCGATCTTATCCAAGAGGGTAACATCGGTCTGATGAAGGCGGTTGATAAGTTTGAATACCGTCGCGGGTACAAATTCTCGACCTACGCCACATGGTGGATCCGTCAGGCTATTACGCGCTCTATCGCCGACCAAGCGCGCACCATCCGTATTCCTGTGCACATGATCGAGACGATCAACAAACTTGTGCGCACGGGCCGTCAGATGCTGCACGAAATTGGTCGCGAACCGACACCAGAAGAATTGGCAGCCAAGCTGCAAATGCCTTTGGAAAAAGTGCGCAAAGTGATGAAAATCGCCAAAGAGCCTATCTCTTTGGAAACCCCGATTGGCGACGAAGAAGATTCACAACTCGGCGATTTCATCGAGGACAAGAATGCGATCCTACCTTTGGATTCCGCCATTCAGGAAAACCTCAAAGAGACGACAACGCGGGTTCTGGCCTCTCTCACACCACGCGAAGAACGCGTGTTGCGCATGCGCTTCGGCATCGGCATGAATACAGACCACACTTTGGAAGAAGTGGGCCAACAGTTCTCGGTGACACGCGAACGTATTCGTCAGATCGAGGCGAAAGCATTGCGCAAACTGAAGCACCCATCACGTTCGCGTAAATTGCGTTCGTTCTTGGATCAGTAAGCAGACGTCTGTTTAATGTTTGGTTTGAAATTTGAAGTGGCGGTCTTGATCTTGGTCTTGGCCGCCTCTTTTTTGTCTTTTGGTCAGTTCTATTGGGACAAGCTCTGCGCCAAGCGCGGGTGGCGGCGGATTCCTGAGCGGACGCTTTTGCTGGTGGCGCTGTTTGGCGGTGTCTTTGGGGCTAAACTTGGCCAACGGGCGTTTCGGCATAAGACCTACAAACAGCCGTTTCGCACACAGTTGAACCTGATTTTGGTCGTGGTTGTGATTGCCATGCCCGTGTTGTTGATAGCGCCGTTGCGTGAAATGATTGTCACTGCGCTGCGATAGCGGCGCCTGCGGCTTGCGCTTTTGTCGCCTGCGCGGCACAGTTGGATCAACACAAACGGCGAGGCGGATCACATGTCACTTCTTTCAAAACTCTTCGGTGGAAAGGCCAAGGTCAAGGACGTTGAGCCTGAGCTTTACAAAGACTTTCTGATTTTCCCAGAACCTGTGTCAGAAGGGGGCGCGTACCGGATTGCCGCGCGGATCGAGAAAGAGATCGATGGCGAGGTCAAAGTGCATCACATGAAGCGCGCCGATACAGGGACGGATCTGGACGATGTCACTCAAGGTACGCTGACCAAGGCCAAGATTTTCATTGATCAAATGGGCGATCGTATTTTTGAGTAAGCGTCAGACGACGTGGTGTTTAAGGCGTATGAAAAAGGCTCTCTGAGGAGAGCCTTTTCCTGTGTTCGGGGGCATATGCCTTAGCCCATGAGCGCTTTGAGCGTCTCTGCGTAGGGCGTGGTTGGACGGCCGATCACTTTGGACAGGGTTTGGCTGTCGTCCTGCAACACGCCAGTGGCCAGTTTGGAATCGACGTCCACCATGAAGGAAATAAACCCGTCAGGCACGCCTGCGCCTTTCAATGCGCCTTCGAAGGCATCCACGGGCATATCAACGTAAGACACGGGTTTGCCAGACAGATCGGTCAAGGTTTGTGCAAAGCCGTTCAGGTCGAATGACGCATCGCCTGCCAATTCCAGAACCTCACCATCATACCCGCCTTTGAGAACAATCGCGGCTGCTTCGGCAAAATCTTGGCGCGATGCTGTGGAGTATCTGCCATCGCCTGCTGCGCCAAAGTGCTGACCCATTCCAAGCGCTTGCGGGATGCCCATCGCAAGGTTTTCCGTGTACCAGCCATTGCGCAAAGAGGTGTGCGGCAGGCCGCTGTCTTGCAAGGCGATCTCGGCGGCTTTGTGAACTTCTGCCAGACCAAGCGTGTTTTCCTGCGCGTTCAGGATTGATGTGTATGCGATAAAGCCCACACCTGCTTTTTTCGCGGCGTTGATGGCATTGGCGTGGTGCGATTTGCGTGTGTCATTGTCAAACGACGAAGAGGCGATCAGCAACAAGCGATCTACGCCTTCAAATGCGGCCTCTAGGCTGGCGGGGTCTTCGTAATCGCCGTTGCGTGTGGCGATGCCCTTGTCGGCAAACAGCGCGGCTTGTTCAGCTGTGCGCACCAAGGCGATGATGTCGTCTTTGGCGACAAGCGTGGCCAGGTGATCGACTGTTTTTTGACCAAGTTGGCCAGAGGCGCCCGTTACGAGATATTTTGTCATGGTCTTTTCCTTTGGACTAAATTCGGGTATAGGTCTCATATAGAGACTTCCTTTTGTTCGGAAAAGGAGGCATGATTTTGTACCCAAGGAACACTGAGGTAACCGCCATGCGCGATGCAAGCCAAACCAAGCGAGACGAATGGGAAGCCATGGGCTTTAGCCCGCAGAACTGTCCAGTGCGGTCGGTGATGGACCATATCGGGGCGAAATGGACCGTGCTGATCTTGATTGAGCTGCAAAGCGGGGCGATGCGGTTCAATGCTTTGGGGCGGGCTTTGCCGGATATTTCCAAGCGGATGCTGACGCAAACCCTGCGCGACCTTGAGCGCGATGGCATGGTCAAACGCGAGGTGTTCGACACCAAGCCGCCCAGCGTGGCCTATAGCCTGACCGAGATGGGTAGTTCTTTGATGACGCCTTTGTTGGGGCTTGTAGAATGGGCGGAGGCGCGTTTGCCGGATATCACCACAGCGCGCACGGCCTATGACGCTTCAGCGGAGGCCTAGGCCTGCGCGGCTGACCTTGCGCTGGGGCCGCATGATCCGTTTGCAGACCACTTTGTAGACCACATGGACAGATGACATGAGCCACACAAGATTTGAAATTTCGACGCGCGGGGCGGGGCTGTATGAGTTCACGCACCAAGTCGCTGCATGGGTGGCGCAACAGCGCACCGAGGAAGCCGTGCTGAGCCTTTTGGTGCAGCACACATCGGCGAGTTTGCTGATCCAAGAAAATGCCGATCCCGAAGTCCAAGATGATTTGCAGGCCTATTTTCACCGCTTGGTGCCGCCAACCACAGACCCAAGCATGGCCTATTTGACCCACACCTACGAGGGGCCAGACGACATGCCGGCGCATATCAAATGCGCGATGTTGCCCACAACGCTGAGCATTCCGGTGCTTTCAGGGCGCATGGCTTTGGGGACGTGGCAGGGGATCTATCTGTTCGAACACCGCGCGCGCCCGCATCAAAGACAGGTCGTGGCGATGCTGCGCTAGCGCGCTTGCAATAGAAACGAGAGAAAGAAAATTGTGCTATTTGTCATCATGTTGCGGTGCAAAATCTTTTCTACCCAAATTGTACCAGCTGGCCTATAGTACCTGTGGATAAGTGGGGCACAGACCCTAGTCGCAAGGCAGCCACAAGGCAGCAATATAGAAAAAGGGGACGTCCATGCGTTGTCCATTTTGCGGAAACGTAGATACTCAAGTGAAAGACAGCCGTCCTGCAGAGGACCACGTTGCGATCCGCCGCCGCCGTTTTTGTTCGGCCTGCGGAGGGCGCTTTACCACCTATGAACGGGTGCAGCTGCGCGATTTGGTGGTGATTAAAACCAACGGGCGCCGCGAAGATTTTGACCGCGATAAACTGGAACGCTCCATTCGTATCGCCACGCAAAAGCGCCCCATTGAACCAGAGCGTCTGGATCAAATGATTTCGGGCATCGTGCGCCGTTTGGAAAGCATGGGTGAAACCGATATTCCGTCGAAAAGCATTGGCGAGATTGTCATGGAAAGCTTGGCGCGGATCGACACCGTTGCCTATGTGCGCTTTGCATCTGTGTATAAAAACTTCCAAGCCGCAGATGATTTTGACAAATTTGTCAGCGAGTTGCGTCCGAATACTGAACCAGACGAGTAACACCGCATGTCTGACATTGCGCATATGCAGCACGCCCTGTCTTTGGGCGCGCGGGGGCTTGGCCGGACGTGGCCGAACCCTGCGGTGGGTTGCGTCATTGTCCGTGCTGACCGTGTGGTCGGGCGCGGGTGGACCCAAGACGGCGGGCGCCCCCATGCGGAAACAATGGCCTTGGCGCAAGCGGGCGATGCAGCGCGCGGCGCGACGGCTTATGTGACCTTGGAACCCTGTTCGCACACCGGCAAAACTCCGCCCTGCGCCCAAGCCTTGATTGACGCGCAGGTGGCGCGTGTTGTCGTGGCTTTGGGTGATCCTGATACGCGGGTTGATGGGCGCGGGCTGGACATGTTGCGCGCCGCAGGCATCGCGGTGGAGTTTGGTGTTTGCACAGAACAGGCGCAGGCCGCACAGATCGGATTTTTGACACGCGTCACCCAAGGGCGACCGATGGTGACGCTTAAACTTGCCACGTCATGGGACGGGCGCATTGCAACCTCGACGGGCGAAAGCCAGTGGATCACTGGTCCAAAAGCGCGGCGGCGTGTGCATGCGATGCGTGCCTCGCATGATGCGGTTTTGGTCGGTGCAGGCACGGCGCGCGCGGATGATCCCAGTCTGACCGTACGGGGCTTGGGCATCGAACGCCAACCCGTGCGCGTGGTGATGTCGCGCCAACTTGATCTGCCTTTGACCGGACATCTGGCGCGCACTGCGACTGAAATCCCTGTGTGGCTTGTGCACGGGCCTTCCGTGGATGCGCAGCTGAAACGCGCTTGGAGTGACCTTGGTGCCACCTTGTTTGAAGCGCCTGTGATCGCAGGGCAATTGGACCCGGCGGCGGCGCTACAGGCTTTAGGGGCTGCGGGGCTGACCCGTGTGTTCTGTGAAGGCGGCGGCGCTTTGGCGGCCAGTCTTTTGCGCGCTGATCTTGCCGATCATGTGGCCTTGTTTACAGCGGGGCTTGGCATCGGCGCGGACGGTCTGTCAGGTCTTGGCGACATGGGATTACAACACTTGGCGCAGGCGCAGCGGTTCCGTGTGGCGCGCAGCGAAATATTGGGCCCTGATGCTTTGACAACATGGGTCCGCGCGTAAGCTAGCCGTCCAACCCCAGAAATTTTGCACGAAACTGACGGACTTTCGCCAAAGCGGCCAAGGCCATTTTGCTGCGCCCACTGGGGGCTTGTTGCAGCAGGGTGATGGCC
>NZ_JBDMZG010000050.1:0-18210 GCF_039769035.1 Pacificibacter sp. | reverse complement strand
TCTTGAACAATTGCTCCGACGCCCTAGCCTAATACCAAAGAAAAGACAGGACAAAGCGATGGGAACTATGAAGCCGACACGGCTCAACACAAACGCCAAAGACGCCACATGCCCCATGCATGCCGCGAAAGATCACCCGAAAATCCCGAAAGAGAAAATCGGGGTGCTTTTGGCCAATTTGGGCACGCCAGATGCCACGGATTACTGGTCCATGCGCCGCTATCTCAGCGAATTTTTGTCAGACAAGCGCGTGATCGATTACCCCGCGTGGAAATGGCAGCCGATTTTGCAGGGCATCATCCTGACCATTCGCCCGTCCAAATCCGGCGCGGCCTATAAATCGATTTGGAACAACGAGGCCAACGAAAGCCCCCTTGCCACGATCACAAAACAGCAAACATCCGCGATTACCGCCACTTTAGGGTCGAAATACGGCGAAAACGTGATGGTCGATTACTGCATGCGCTATGGCAATCCATCGACCAAATCCAAAGTGGCAAACATGGTCGCTCAAGGGTGCACCAAGATTTTGTTCTTCCCGCTGTATCCACAATACGCAGGCGCCACGGTCGGCACTGCAAATGACGAATTCTTCCGCGCGCTCATGAAAGAAAACTGGCAACCAGCGGCGCGCACCGTTGCGCCCTATTTCGACACGCCCGAATACATCGACGCGCTGGCACAATCGATCGAGCGCGCCTATGCCGCAGCCCCCAAGAAACCCGATATCTTGATTTGCTCCTACCACGGCCTGCCAGAACGTTACCTGAAAGAAGGCGGCGACCCGTATCATTGTCAGTGCCGCAAAACCACGCGCCTGCTCAAAGAACGCTTGGGCTGGTCAGACACAGACATCATGACAACGTTCCAGTCCAAATTCGGACCAGAAGAATGGCTTCAGCCCTACACCGTAGAAGAGGTCGCGCGCCAAGCAGAGGCTGGCAACAAAAGCATTGCCGTCTGTGCACCTGCATTCTCGGCCGATTGCATCGAAACGCTGGAAGAAATCAACGAAGAGATCAAAGAAAGCTTTGAACACGCGGGCGGCGAAGACTTCTTGTACGTTCCGTGCCTCAATGATGACCCTGCGCATATTTCGGCGCTGGTGAAGGTCATCGACGACAACCTGTCTGGCTGGATCTAACCTGCAGCACACATAAAAATGGCGGCCTCGCGGGGCCGCCATGTAAAACCACCGATGCGCAGGTCTTAAATCAACAACACTTGCGTGCCGTTTTTCGTCATACCGTACAGCTCTGCAATATGCTCGTTGTACAGGCCGATGCAGCCATTCGAAGACCGACGACCGATCTTGCGCGTGTCGTGCGTGCCGTGGATGCGGTAGTATTTCCAAGACAAATACAGCGCATGTGATCCCAAGGGGTTGTCCGGACCTGGACCAACAAAGCTCGGCCATTCAGGATTGCGCTTGATCATCGCTGGTGTTGGCGACCATGACGGGCCTTCCACTTTGCGAATGATCGATGTCCGACCCCGACGTGTCAGATCTTCTGTCAGCGGCACAGAAGTTGGGTAGAGCTTGTAAAAGGACTGATCCTCGCTCCAGTAGTGCAAAGCGCGCGACGTGATGTCGACCAAAATCGCACCATTTTTGGTGTTGTTAAAATAGGGCCGCCAATCCAAAGACCGGAAACTAGAGATATTACGACGCACGACCTCAGACAAATCGCGCTCTACCTCAGTCGAATCATCGTTCTGCGCAAGCGCAGGTGCCGCCAAACAGGCGGTAGACGCACCCAGAAACACGCGTCTTGAGAGTTTGTTGTCGATTTTATTGGTCATTTGGGACCCTAAAAGAATAATTACACTTATGCCTACATATATGACGCAAGTGCCGCAGTCGCAAATCAAACAATCGTGGGTGGCGAATTTACGCGGACAACATTTGCTCCGTCACGTTTTTCGGGTTAGGTGAGTCGAATGTCGTATTCGAGGACCTAAAAATGACGCGTCTCTTTGTTATGTTACTTATTTCCACACTCGGCCTTGCTGCGTGTACCAGTACACCCGTCGTGATAGGCGCGGATGGGAAGCCTCTGCCAAGCGTTTATAAGATTGGCAAAAACGACGACGCAAAAATCCAGTACCGCATGCTTGATTCAGTCAATGCACTGCGCGCTGCCGCCGGCACAACGCCTGTGAACCTCAATGCCAGCCTCAATGCCGCCGCAGCGACACATGCGCGTGACATGAAAAACCAAAACCGCCCGTGGCATTTTGGGTCTGACGGATCGTCCCCGATTGATCGGGTCGCGCGCTCTGGCTACGCAGGGATGATGCTGGGTGAAAACATTTCGGAAACATACGAGACCGAATTGGAAACCTTGGGCGCGTGGATGGAACAAGTTGATACGCGCGAAATCATTCTAGACAGCCGCGCGACCGACCTTGGGTTTGCTTGGTTCCAAGAAGAGAACGGCAAAATTTGGTGGACGCTGCTGTTAGGTGAAGCCGCAATTGCCACGGCGAGCTTGGAATAAGCCACACGGCTTATCAGCCTAAGCTACGATATCAATCTGAGTTCCAAGCGCGACCATCATATAGATTTCTTCGATGTGATGGTCAGCAACCGCGATGCAGCCCACTGTCCAATCGCGGCCAAGCCCCTTGTGCTTGCCAGCGCGGCCATGGATAAAGATTTCCCCACCAGGGCTGCGGCCATGTTGCATTGCAAATTCAACATCTTGGCGGTTTGGGTACGAGATCCCAATCGACAAATGATACATGGACCGCGCGTTGCGACGATCAATGAAATAGCTGCCTTCCGGTGTTTTGCCATCGCCTTCGAACTGCTTGTGTCCGACCGGCTGCGTACCCAATCCAACGCGGTATTTCTTAAGAATCTTATCGCCGTTCATAAGATACAAACGCCGTTTGCCCTTAAGCACGACCACGCGCGTGACAACTGGGCCACGGTACGGCTCTAGGGTGCGCGCAAGCGCAACACTTGGAATAAGGCTCGAAGCTGCTATGCCTGCAACAAATTTACGACGATCCATTGATCTGTCCATGCTCGCTCTTTTTTAGCCTGCGTATAACAGCAATTGCGTTACGCCAAGTAAATTTTACGTCAAGCTCGGCTAAACTTCGCCGCGATTTCGACATGTGGCGACCATCTGAACTGGTCCACAACTTGCAGCCACTCCACCTCAAATCCGCTGTCGATCAACGTTTTGGCGTCGCGCGCAAAGGTCACAGGGTTGCAAGAAACAAAGCCGATTGAGGCGATGTTGCTCTTGGCCAATTCGCCGACCTGCGCCAAGGCGCCCGCGCGCGGCGGGTCGATGATTGCAGCATCAAACTTGTTCAATTCATCTGGCAAAAGCGGCTGGCGAAACAGATCGCGCGTCGCGACCGTCACTGGCTTTAACCCCGACGCGGTTTTCCATGCGTCTGACAGGCTTTCAAGCATCGCACCCTCACCTTCGACGGCAAGCACTTCGGCGAATTCCGACATCGGCAAGGCAAATGTGCCACAACCCGCGAACAGATCGACCACGCGCTCAGCGCCAGCCACTGCGTCTTTCATCAATGCAACCAGCGACTGCTCACCATGCCGCGTTGCTTGTAAAAACGCACCGGGAGGCGGCACGAGACGGGCGCGCCCAAACGTCAAATAAGGCCGCGTTTCTTGCACAACCTCGTCTCCGTTCCATGACAACCGGATCACGCCGTGCTCACGCACAACCGCCGCCAATTCGGACCGCATTTCCATGTCCAGCTCTTTGCCGTCGACGACAGAAATGTCCAATCCCGCGTCAGAATCGGTCACTGTCATGGCCATCTCACCGCGACGAGACCCGCCAACCTGAACCAAGGCTTCTAGCGCAGGCATGCCATCCATAATTTTCGGCGTCATCAAAATACAGTTCGGCACAGGCACCAAAGTGCCCGAGGCGCGCCCGTGAAGCCCAACCAAAACACCCTTTTTGGTCCGACGCCCCGCAAATGTCGCCCGCCGACGCGAACGATCTGGCGATGTAAGCACGCCTGAGATCGGCAAATCGACGCCTTGATGAGACAGCGCCGTGCGCACAACGTCCGATTTCCACTCCGCCACAAAACTGTCCGACGCATGCTGCAACGCGCAGCCGCCGCAAGACTTGAAATGCGGGCACGGTGGTTTCACGCGATTTGGCGACGGGGTCACGACACTTGGGCTAGCAATACGATCGCCAACCACATCGCCTTCCACAACTTCGCCGGGCAATGTTTTTGCCGCGAAAATCGGGCCAGCCGCGATTCCGTCGCCGTGGTGGCCAAGTCTGGTGATTTCAATTTTGGTCATTTGACTTGGCTTCCAATAGCTTCAACAATTGCGCCTTGGTTAGGGCAAAACCACTGTCCAGCCAAGCGCGTTGTAACATCTTCAAAGCAGAACCCAGTTGCGCGCCCGAATACTGTGGCATCAAATCTTGCGCCGCGATGGGAAACTCTTGCTTGGACGCTGCAACCAGTTGCGCCTTCAAGTCTGATTGCAAAGGCTGCTCAAACGTCGCTGCGCGCAATGCCGCCACACAAAGTGCAATCTCAGCACCTTCGCGAAACGCGATCTCATTCAAACTGCGCGTGTCAGCAAGAGACGTCTGGTAAAGCGCCAACTGGTTGGCTTGTTTTTTCGACAATTTAAGCCGCTCGGCCACATCAAAACCGCCCAGCGCCGCCAATCGCGCCATGGCATCGACGTGAAATTCCAGCGCCACATACGGATACAGCGTGCGCCCAGAGGCCGCGGGCAAAATCGCTTGAAGCACACCGGACTGATCCATCGCCCCAATCGCCGTGCTGGGATCAGGTGCCGCGGCAAGCTTGACCATTTCGGCGCCGATGCGCTCTTTTGACAGTCCTTCAAGTCCATCCAAATTGGCCGCGCAAGCCGCCAACGCCTCGGCATCCAGCCCCGCCCGATCATCGCCATAGACGGCATGGAACCGGAAAAACCGCAGGATCCGAAGATAGTCTTCACGAATGCGATCTTGCGGCAGGCCGATAAAGCGCACGCGCCGCGTCAACAAGTCATCCATCCCACCAAGCGGATCAATAACCGCGCCATCAAGCCCCGCATAGAGCGCATTCATCGAAAAATCGCGTCGGCGCGCGTCTTGTGCGATATCGTCAGCAAACGCAACAACAGCTCGACGGCCATCGGTCGCGACATCACGCCGAAAGGTTGTGATTTCAAAGGGTTCGCCATCTGCCACCACAGTGACAGTGCCATGCTCAATACCCGTTGGGATCGCCTTAAGGCCGGCAGTTCGCGCCAAGGACATCACCTCTTCGGGCAGCAATGGCGTCGCCATATCAAGATCGGTCACCGCAACATCCATCAGGCTGTTGCGGATACATCCACCGACGAAAAAGGCCTCGCGGTCCGCCGCCTTGAACATGTTGATGATCTTTTGGGTCGCATCCGCTTGAAACCAAGCGCACCCTTGAACCGAGGTCACACTCGGACCTTTTCCGCAAAGGCACGCAAAACCCGTGCCGTTGCCCCCCAAATATAATACGGACCGTAAGGCACCGTATAGAATTGGCGTTTTTGCCCCCGCCAGATCCGCGATTGAATGGCGAAGTTGGCAATTTCTAGCACATGCGGCAGTGGCACCTCGAAGATTTCGGACACCTCTGCCTCTTCCAAGCGCGGCGTGAAGTCTTGTGTGACCCAGCCCACAACGGGATGCATGGTGTAATTTGAAACCGTTTCATGCGTGGGCAGCTCACCCAACACTTCGACCGATGATGGCGGCAACCCAATTTCTTCATCCGCCTCGCGCAGTGCAGCTGCGACATGAGACGCATCCTCGGGATCAACACGACCTCCAGGGAAGGCAATTTGACCAGGATGGTTTTTGATTGTGGAAGACCGCTTGGTCAGGATCAAATGAGGCCCCGTAGGGCGCTCAATGATGGGCAAAAGCACACCCGCAGATTTAAGTGCAACCGGCTTTGGGCGAGCTTCTGGATTGAGATCAAAGTCGGAAGACGGGCGTCCGCCAGATGTCAGAGCCCGTGCAACCTGTGTTTTATCAATCCGCGTCACCATTCGGCGTCACCTTTGCTTCAAATCCGACTGTTGCAGGGTCCAAAACGTAATGCGCGCCACAGAATTGGCAATCCGCAGACACGATGCCTTCGTCGGTTGTCATCGTCGCGATGTCTTTGGCCGAGTAAATCGACAGGCTGCTGCGCACACTTTCCTCGGAACAGCTACAGCCAAACGCAACGGGCTGCGCATCGAAAATGCGCGGTTTGTCTTCGTGGAACAAGCGTACGAGCAACTCGGTCGGCTGCACATGTGGCCCGATCAGCTCAAGTGGATCAACGGTATCAAGCAAAATGTTCGCACGATTCCAGTTCTCGAAATCGTCACCATCAAGGATATCAGAAGCGGTCAACACGCCGTCTTCCCGATCGCTGATCGGTTCTTCCACGCTTGGCGATGCTTTCGGCATTTTTTGCAGCATCACACCACCAGCGCGCCACGCCTCATCGCTTCCGGCAATTCTGGACCGGCCAAATGACAGCTCAAACCGTGTCGGCAGCTGTTCTGATTGCGCGAAATAGGTTTCCGCACAATTTGCCAAAGAACTACCCGTCAGCGGCGTAATGCCTTGATAAGGTTTGCTTCCTTCACCCTGATCGATCAAAATCGCGAAATAGCCCTTGCCGACGTGCGCAAAAGCATCCGCGTTCGGATCAATCCGCGTTTCATCGTAGGACGCATAGGCACGAATGCGCGCAGGCGCACCTTCTGCCGTTGGAGCGTAGTAATCCGTCGCAATAATGCGTGCTGGACCATCACTGCGCACTTGGATCGACAGCTTCCAGCGCAGCTTAATTGTTTGACCAATCATCGCGGTCAACAAAGCGACCTCTGCAACGAGGGCCTCGATCGCAGGTGGGTAATTGTGCTGTGCGAGCACGTTCTCGAGAACCCCATCAAGGCGAGCTACACGGCCCCGCACATCAGAGCGGTCGAGTTGAAAGGGGAGAACAGTGTCATCCCAAGCGATTTTTGATCCAAGCATTTCAGGTTCCCTTGCACGTCGCAGGTTGGCATACCTTGTTCATATAGGCGCGGCAACCTCTGGAAAAAGGGCAAGACATGATTAGACGCTATGGTGAACCAAAAATTAAGGGCATTTCTTACCAAGCGAGACCTGGTGCATATGCCATCTTGCCCCGTAACGGCTCCCTTTTGGTGACACATCAGACGTCTCCCAAGAGTGAATTTCAGCTTCCCGGTGGTGGCATCGACAAAGGAGAATCACCCATAGCCGCGCTGCATCGCGAGGTGATGGAAGAAACAGGGTGGCGCATTTCGACGCCTGTCTTTTCCCACGCTTTTCGTCGCTACGTTTATATGCCGAACTACGACATGTGGGCTGAGAAAATCTGTAGCATTTTCATAGCCAGACCCGTGCGGCGCCTTGGACCACCTACCGAAGTCGATCATCAACCTATTTGGATGCCAGCTTCCGACGCGCATCGTTGTGTCGGAAACCCTGGGGATAAAGCGGCGATCAGTCGGTGTTTTGGCCTGCATACTCTAAAAGAATAGCGGAAATGTCGTCAGGGAAGTCTTTATCCTTGTTAAATTTGGTGAGCTCCCACACCAGCGCATCTAAGAATGCGCTGCCCGAAATCTCGGCCATCTTTTCAACAAGGGTTGCAAGACCCTCTTCGCCAAGCATGTCGTCCCCACCATCTGGACACTCCGTCACGCCATCCGACAAAAGAATGATGCGGTCGCCACCAGAGATCGAGATCTCATAATTGTCGAAAAATGCGCCCTCAATAAGGCCGACCGGCAACCCGCCATTGCCAAAGTATTCGATCGTCCCATCTTTGCGCTGCACCGCAGGGTGGGGGTGGCCGCATTGGGTCATGACAAATTGCCCACGTCTGCGGTCAAAATGCCCCAAGATCATCGTGAAATAGAGGTCGGTTTCCATTTCCTCGAGCATCAAGGTGTTAAGTGCAGTGGCAACATCAGAGGGCGACTTTGCTTTATATTTTCCGCTTTCGGAGTGCTCAATCGCCAAGTTTTGTTCGGGCGTAGACCCCGTCAAATAGGCCGCCAAACGCGCCGTCATCAATGCAGAAGCCACACCGTGCCCCGACACATCGATTGAAAACACACCAAATTGGTCATCGTTAATCGGGAAAAACCCAACCAGATCGCCGCCAACATGACCACTAGGGCGCAAGAGTAAGGACACCTGCGCGGTTTCAAAGTCTCTAAAGCGTTCTTTTATGAGGGATTGTTGAAGTTTACGGGCCTCGACCAAATCGCGATCTAGTGAATCATAAAGTGCCGATATTTCTTGGAGTGTGGTGGTGACGAGATCGTTCTTGGCGGTCAGTTCGCGCTGCATTTGCAAGATGCGTTCCCCCGCCCGAATGCGCGCCAGCAATTCGTCGCCGGCCACTGGCTTTGTCAAAAAGTCATCAGCGCCAACATCCAATCCCTGTGCAACTTCTGCTTTATCGGATTTGGACGTTAATAGGATGAAATACCCGTAGTCGTCCCTTTCAAGCGCTCTAAATTTTTCGCAAAACTCGAGACCCGATATGCCAGGCATCATCCAGTCGGACACAATGAGGTCGATTTTTTCCGATTCACAAATAGAAAGCGCCTCTTCGCCTGATGCGGCTTCTGAAACGGTGTAGCCCCAGCGCCCCAAATACGACGAAAGGATTCGCCGCTGCGCCCGTGAGTCGTCGACAACCAACACGCGGTTCGCGATGCCCTTTTCCAGTGCTTCCTGTTGATATTCTTTGTTTTTTTGTAACATCGTCAATTATTTTCCAACCTAATGTGTGCGGCTGGGTCCATTTTGACGCGCTCGAATTAATGCCACCTTAAGTCTAAAATTGAATGTAGTTCATCGGTTTCGCTTACGAGATATTAAGCCGAGTCGGGTCAATAATAGTCAAAAGGAGAATGGACATGATTGACTGGACCCGCATCAACGAGTTGAGAAACGAGGTTGGTGTAGATGATTTTGGCGAAGTGGTTGAGCTGTTCTTGGAAGAGGTGGACGAGGTCATTGAACGGCTTGAGATATCTTGCGACCGCAGCAAACTGGAACACGACCTGCATTTTCTCAAAGGCAGTTCGATGAATCTTGGCTTTGCGTCGTTTTCGAGCCTATGCCAACTCGGAGAAAAGGCATCGGCTGAGGGCAACGCTGACAGCGTGGATGTTGGTGAAATCTTGGCCTCTTACAAAGCATCACGCGCCGCGTTTATTGCGCAGAATGAAGCAGCACTTCAGAATTAAAGCACAAACTCGGACAAGGCTTGATCATTGGTGATGTCTTTGTAAACCAGTCCGGCCTGATCCATACGCGCAAACAAACGCGGGAAGTTTTCGGGCTGATCGGTTTCGATCCCAATCAAAACGGAGCCAAAGTTGCGCGCCGATTTTTTGAGGTATTCAAACCGCGCAACGTCGTCTGTGTCGCCAAGCAGATCCAAGAAATCACGCAGTGCGCCAGGCCGTTGTGGCATGCGCAGGATGAAGTATTTCTTGAGTTGCAGGAATTTTTGAGCCCGCTCTTTAACCTCGGGCAATCTTTCGAAATCAAAATTACCACCAGAGGCGACACACAACACACGGCGTCCGCGAATGACATCTTTGAGATCATGCAACGCATCGACTGCCAATGCGCCGGCTGGCTCAAGCACAATGCCTTCGATGTTGAGCATTTCAATCATCGTGGTGCAAATGCGGTCCTCGGGAGAGGTCAAAAGCTGACTGGGCTTGATGTCTTTAAGCACAGCAAACGGCAGCGTTCCGATCTGCGCCACGGCCGCGCCGTCCACAAAACTATCAACCGCGCTAAGCGTGACGGGTTCGCCCGCTTGCACCGCCGCCGCCAAAGATGGACCGCCACTTGGTTCGACAAAATAGATCTCAACCTGTGGCGCGACATCAGACAAATACTGCACAACGCCAGCAGACAAACCACCGCCGCCAACGGGCAAAATCACGACGTCAGGGACGGCTTTCATTTGCTCCATGAATTCAACAGCGACCGAAGCCTGACCCGCAATGACATCGACGTCGTCAAAAGGTGCTAGAAAGTACCCGCCCGCTTCTGCGCAAAAGGCTTTGGCAGAGGCGAGTGTGTCGTCGAAATAATCGCCAACCATGCGCACTTCGATGTAGTCACCGCCAAAAATCTTGGTCTTTTCAATCTTTTGCTTGGGTGTGGTGACGGGCATAAAAATAACCCCACGCACGCCAAAATGACGACAAGCAAAGGCAACGCCTTGGGCATGGTTGCCAGCGGAAGCACACACAAACAGATCCAACTTCGGATCGTTTTCACGTGCGCGGCTCATTGCGTTCACCGCTCCACGAATTTTGTAGCTGCGCACCGGCGTAAGATCTTCGCGTTTCAGCCAAATCTCTGCATCGTATTTTTTCGACAAATGATCATTGCGCGCGCAAGGCGTGGGTTCGAACAGGCTGCGCACAAGCTGCGTTGCGACCTGCGCGGCGGAAGTAATGGATTTATCTGCTGGCACGGTTTTCACCCTTTGATGAAATCTC
The DNA here is from genome assembly GCF_039769035.1 of Pacificibacter sp. Taxonomy (NCBI): domain Bacteria; kingdom Pseudomonadati; phylum Pseudomonadota; class Alphaproteobacteria; order Rhodobacterales; family Roseobacteraceae; genus Pacificibacter; species Pacificibacter sp. The sequence goes on along the minus strand of NZ_JBDMZG010000050.1, from coordinate 7,625 downwards.
GTAAATCACAGACAGCAGGCTGACGCCCACCATCAAACCAACCCAACCGGTGATCAAAGACGCAACAACGCCAATGGGCCCCGACCCCGCCATCAAGGCTGGGATTTGAAGAACTATCGTGCCGAAAACCATAAGAAATGTTGCCTGAACCACAGCGTTTTTATGGGGTTCGGTTTGGCTCCATGCCTGTTTCAGCGTCAATGATTCACCTAGTGCTGCCGCTGGCAGAACAGGCGACACCCGATAAAAGGCGTACATTCCGAACGCCCCCAAAATCATCATCATCAATGCGGAAGCAAACTGCGCGCCACCAAGCAGCGCTGTGACAAGGACGATCACCATACCTGCAGCCATCGCCAGCGCGAAAAAGGCAGCGGTCAGGATGACAGACTTTCCGAAGTATGCCCCGAACAAGGCGCCGCGAAACGGCGGAATAATTGAATTGGGGCGCTCGCCCAACAAAATGAACCGGTGCCATTCAATTGCAATCCAAATGCTCGAAAGAATGACCAAAAGGTTTGCGCCAAATATCAACAAAATCTGCGTCACTGAAATCTCGGGCATCGGCTGATCCGCCAATGGGTCAACGACGACAGGTGACCCGGCGAACTCAACCGAGGATGCCAAAACCATAACAACCATGGTCGCAATCCAAATCAGCCCCGAGATCGCCAGCGCGTCATCAAGGTTGCGAAACACACGCAACACGGCATGTTTGAAGAGCAAATATCCAGTCATTTTCGTCCATTCCTAATCATATCCAGCAACACTTAGGGCTTTTGCACGAAAACCAAAAGCTTTTCAGGGCGCAAAACCTTGCTCTTGCCGTAAAAACTCGGTAATCGCCCAAGCGATATCCTCGAAAGGAAAAGCCAAATGTCCGCGCCTAAAAAAGTCGTCCTTGCCTACTCCGGTGGCCTTGATACCTCAATCATTCTGAAATGGCTTCAAACCGAGTACGGTTGCGAAGTTGTGACCTTTACCGCTGACCTCGGTCAGGGTGAAGAACTTGAGCCCGCACGTGCGAAGGCTGAGTTGCTTGGGATCAAGCCAGAGAACATCTTTATCGAAGATGTGCGCGAAGAATTTGTGCGTGACTTTGTGTTCCCAATGTTCCGCGCCAATGCGATTTATGAAGGTCAGTACCTTCTCGGCACATCTATCGCCCGTCCATTGATTTCCAAACGTCTTGTTGAGATCGCTGAAATGACTGGCGCTGACGCTGTGGCGCACGGCGCGACAGGCAAAGGCAACGACCAAGTGCGTTTCGAATTGGCCGCTTACGCGCTCAACCCAGAAATCAAAGTGATCGCACCTTGGCGTGAGTGGGATCTGTCTTCGCGCACACGTTTACTAGAATTCGCAGAACAGCACCAGATCCCAGTGGCCAAAGACAAACGCGGCGAAGCACCGTTTTCTGTGGACGCCAACATGTTGCACACCTCATCCGAGGGCAAAGTTTTGGAAGATCCAGCCGAGATCGCACCAGAATACGTGCACCAGCGCACTGTGAACCCAGAAGATGCGCCAGACACACCTGAGTTCATCGAAATCGGGTTTGAAAAAGGCGACGCGGTGTCCATCAATGGCGAAGCGATGAGCCCTGCCACTGTTTTGGAAACACTAAACGAGTATGGCCGCAAGCACGGCATCGGGCGTTTGGACTTCGTTGAAAACCGCTTTGTGGGCATGAAATCCCGCGGCGTTTACGAGACACCAGGCGGCACGATCTTGTTGGAAGCGCACCGCGGTATCGAGCAAATCACGCTCGATTCCGGCTCAGGTCACCTCAAAGACAGCTTGATGCCACGCTACGCTGAGCTGATCTACAACGGTTTCTGGTACTCACCAGAGCGCGAAATGTTGCAAGCTGCGATCGACAAATCCCAAGAGCACGTCACGGGCACAGTGACCTTGAAGCTCTACAAAGGGTCTGCGTTCACAGTGGCACGCGCCTCCGATCACTCGCTGTACTCAGAAGCGCACGTGACATTCGAAGACGATGCAGGCGCATACGACCAAAAAGACGCGGCGGGCTTTATCCAGCTGAACGCATTGCGTTTGAAACTCTTGGCAACGCGCAACCGCCGCTTCAAATAAGTTTCAAGACACATGAATTGACAAAGGGGCTCTCATCGAGGGCCCCTTTTTTCGTGTCGTTACTGATCGGAAGTGAAGTCCGCGACCTCAGCCGCGTTTGGGATGCCACTCACAGCCCCGTGGCGCGTGACTTTGAGCGCCGCCGCCGCACTGGCTGTGCTCATGGCGTCTTTTGCAGAATGGCCGTTGTTGATTTCAGCGGCAAAGTATCCGGCGAAGGTGTCGCCTGCGGCGGTAGTATCCACAGGCGTGACTTTGAAACTCGACACCTCGACCGTTTCACTGGTTTCATTTGAACACCAGATGGCGCCTTTGCTGCCCAGCGTCACAAGTGTTTCTGGCACTGGGATTTGATCCAAAGTAGACCCGAAAGCGGCGCAAAGCTGTTCGGATTCCACTTCGTTCATCAACAATGTTGTCACGAATGGCAGCACCTTTTTGACGCTTTCAACATCAAAGGGCGCCGCTGAATACAGCACGCGCATTCCTTTTTCACGGGCCAACTGCGCGGCCTCAACCTGTGCGTTGGTTTCGTTTTGCAGCAATAAGATGTCCGAAGATATCGCCGTCGCAAAGGCGCGCGCGACCTGCGACACATCAACTTGCAGGTTCGCCCCGCCGTCCAAAACGATGGAATTTTCGCCAGCGTCATCAACATAAATGACGGCGTGTCCCGTGCTGCCTGCGAGATCTTCGACAAAGCTGCAATCGACGCCATGGCCTTCGATTTCTGCACGCACCCACGGGTCATCTTGGCCAATTGCGCCGATGTGATGCACCTGCGCGCCCGCACGCGCCGCCGCGACGGATTGGTTTAACCCTTTGCCACCTAAGCCAAAACTGTAACTTTTGGCACTTAGGGTTTCACCCGGTTGTGGAAAATGGGGAAGCGCATAAACGCGATCAATATTAATAGATCCGAGATTGAAAATCGTCATGCGCTTCTCCGTGTTTTACGCTGTGGATTGACCCACTTTACAGGCAGCCAAAACAGCCATGTTCAAGATGTCGTTCACCGTGGAAACGGTTGAACAAATCTGAATTGGCTTGTCGACACCGGTCAGAATTGGACCAACAACGGTGGCACCCGCCATTTCCTGCATCAGCTTCACAGAAATCGAAGCCGAGTGCCGCGCTGGCACAACAAGGATGTTCGCAGGCCCCGTCAAACGACAGAACGGATAGTTCGCCATCGCATCAGGGTTCAGCGCAACATCAACCGCCATTTCGCCTTCGTATTCAAAATCAACGCCGCGCCCATCCAAAACGGCCGCTGCGCGGTGCATTTTGCTTGAACGTTCCGAGTCAGGATACCCAAAGGTCGAGAAGGACGCGAATGCCACACGAGGATCAAGACCAAGCGCGCGCGCGACGTGTGCAGCCGCTTCAGCAATGTCGGCAAGATCGTTCTCATCCGGCCATTCGTGCACCAAAGTATCCGCAATCAGAACAATCTTACCTTTGTGCAAGATTGCCGTGACACCAACGGCGCCATCTTCGGCACGCGCATCAAATACGGAATTGATCCGGTCCAAAACATGCGCAGATTTTCGCGTGGCCCCCGTGACCAGCCCGTCCGCGTGATCATGCGCCAACATAAGCGCCGAAAACACATGGCGATCGCGCGCCGCAAGTCGGTGAATGTCGATTTGGTCGTGGCCAGACCGCTGAAGTCGATTGTACAGGTGATCTTTGTAGGCCTGCAGGTGCTTTGTGTTCGCCGCATTGATGATTTCAAGCTCGCCGATGGCTTCTGCAAGCCCTTCGATCTTGAGTTTTTCTGAAACGTCGTCCTCGCGCCCAACAACCAAAGCTTTCCCAAAGCCGCCGCGCTGATAGGCAACAGCCGCACGCAGCACACGTGGATCATCGCCCTCAGCGAAAATCATGGTCGCCTGCGCCTGACGCGCACGCGCATACAGACCTTGGAGAATTTGTGCAGTCGGATCCATCCGCGCTTGTAGGTCTTGGATGTATCCTTCCATGTCCACAATCGGACGACGCGCCACACCTGTGTCCATACCCGCTTGCGCAACGGCAGGCGGAATACGGTGAATCAAACGTGGATCAAACGGCGTTGGAATGATGTAGTCACGGCCAAATTTGAGTTTTTGCCCGTAAGCCAGCGCCACTTCGTCCGGCACTTCTTCACGTGCAAGTTCCGCCAAAGCACGCGCACAGGCGATCTTCATTTCGTCGTTGATGGCACGCGCGTTGATATCAAGCGCCCCGCGGAACAGGTAGGGAAAGCCCAAAACATTGTTCACTTGGTTCGGATAATCCGAACGGCCTGTGGCGACAATCGCGTCTTCGCGAACGGCGTGGGCGTCTTCTGGCGTGATCTCAGGATCAGGGTTTGCCATAGCGAAAATGACAGGGTTGTCCGCCATAGAGGCGACCATGTCACCCGTGACAGCGCCCTTGGCAGACACGCCCAAGAACACGTCGGCGTTCTCCATCGCCTCTTCCAATGTCCGCGCGTCTGTTTTGGCAGCATGGGCAGATTTCCATTGGTTCATACCTTCGGTACGGCCTTGATAAATAACGCCTTTTGTGTCGCACATGATGCAATTGTCATGCTTGGCACCCATGGATTTGATCAGCTCAAGACAGGCGATGCCAGCCGCACCTGCACCGTTCAAAACGATGCGGCAGTCTTCGATTTTCTTGCCAGAAATGTGCAAAGCGTTGATCAGACCAGCGGCGCAGATAACAGCCGTGCCGTGCTGATCGTCGTGAAACACTGGAATGTCCATTTCTTCCTTGAGGCGTTGCTCAATAATGAAACATTCGGGGGCTTTGATGTCTTCCAAGTTGATGCCGCCAAACGTTGGCCCCATCAATTTCACCGCTTGGATGATTTGCTCAGGATCTTCTGTGTCCAATTCAATATCGATTGAGTTCACATCAGCGAACCGTTTGAACAAGACGGATTTACCTTCCATCACCGGTTTCGATGCCAGCGCACCAAGGTTCCCCAAACCCAGAACAGCCGTCCCGTTGGAAATCACCGCCACCAAATTGCCTTTGTTGGTGTAATCATAGGCTGTCTCGGGGTTCGCTGCGATCTCTTCGCAAGGCACCGCGACGCCGGGCGAATAGGCCAGCGACAAATCGCGCTGTGTTGTCATTGGAACGCTTGGCGTTATGTCAAATTTACCAGGGCGCGGGTCCATGTGGAACGCCAGCGCTTCTTCTCGGGTCTGCTTTGGTTTGGGCATTTTAGGTGGGCCTCCTCATTGCCAGTCCAACCTTCTTAACGAGCCAAACGCCGCTGCTCAACATAAAGAACGCATGCGCCCTTTACCCTGCTTTTTGCGGCGTTAAATTGGCATTGCAAATCAATCGAGGAATTCCCACGTGGCCGCTGAAAAACCTACCGTGACACCAATGATGGCGCAGTTCCTTGAAATCAAATCGCGCCACCGCGATGCTTTGCTGTTTTACCGCATGGGCGATTTTTACGAGATGTTCTTTGATGATGCGATTGCCGCCTCTGAAGCACTCGACATCGCGCTGACCAAACGCGGCAAATACGATGGTGATGACATTCCTATGTGTGGCGTGCCTGTGCATGCCGCTGAAAACTATTTTCACACGCTGATCCGCAAAGGGTTTCGTGTGGCTGTTTGTGAACAGTTGGAAAGCCCCGCCGAGGCGAAAAAGCGTGGCGCGAAATCTGTGGTAAAACGCGACGTTGTGCGCCTTGTGACGCCCGGCACGTTGACCGAAGACAGCTTGCTTGAAGCACGTCGTCACAATTTCCTCGCAGCCTATGCCGAAGTTCGCGATGAAGGCGCGCTTGCGTGGGTCGATATCTCAACTGGCGCGTTTCACGTGATGCCCTGCCCACTTGTTCGACTTGCGCCAGAACTCGCGCGCTTGAACCCATCTGAGTTGATCGTGTCAGAGGCGAATACATCGAATTGGGCTGAATTAGTCCCTGATTTTGATGCCGCGACCACGCCACTGTCGCGCAGCTCCTTTGACAGCACATCGGCCTCTAAACGCCTGCAAGACCTGTTCGCCGTCTCAAGTTTGGATTCCTTTGCACCGTTCGGATTGGCTGAAATTTCTGCCATGGGTGCGGTTGTCGACTATTTGGAAATCACCCAAAAAGGCAAACTGCCACTCGTGCGGCCGCCTGTGCGTGAAAACGTCGGCGGCGCGATGCAGATTGACGCAGCAACACGCCGCAACCTTGAAATCACCCACGCGCTTTCGGGCGGTCGCGATGGGTCTTTGATTGCAGCGATGGATCGGACCGTCACAGCCGCGGGCGGCAGATTGCTTGAACGCAGACTTTCCAGCCCTTCACGTGACGTCGACGTGATCCACGCGCGCCTTGATGCCGTCGGATTTTGTGTGGACAACATGTCATTCGCAAGCGATCTGCGTGAAGCCCTGCGCAAAGTGCCCGACATGGAGCGCAGCCTGTCGCGCCTTGGAATTGACCGCGCTGGACCACGTGATTTGGCCGCAATCCGCAACGGTTTGACCCAAGCCAGCGTCATTGCGCAGGCGATGGCATCCAGCCAAATACCGACCCTATTCCAGCAGAATGTGGGTCTTTTGCAAGGTCATGACGCCACAATTGCCCTGCTTGAAGACGCGCTGGTCGCAGAGCCGCCGCTTCTTGCGCGCGATGGTGGATTTATCGCGGAAGGCTATGACGCTGAGCTGGATGAATGTCGCACGTTGCGTGATCAAGGGCGCGGTGTAATCGCGTCTTTGCAAACGCAATACGCCGAAACGACTGGCATTCCGTCATTGAAGGTCAAACACAACAATGTGCTTGGCTATTTCATCGAGACGACCGCAACGCACGCCGCGAAAATGCTGTCTGAACCGCTGAATGAAACGTTTATTCATCGTCAAACCACAGCGAACCAAGTGCGCTTTACCACGCTGGAACTCAGTGAATTGGAAACCAAAATCCACAACGCTGGCGGCCGCGCGCTTGAGATCGAAAAACGTCTGTTTGCCGTGCTGCGCGAGGCGGTTCTATCGGTGGCCCCGAAAGTCGCCGAAGCGTCAAAGGCCTTGGCGGAATTTGACCTGACCACTGCGCTCGCAGATTTGGCCGTTGGCGAAAATTGGACGCGTCCTGAGGTGGATTTGGGTCGATCTTTCGATATTCAAGGCGGGCGTCACCCCGTTGTAGAGCGCGCTTTGCGCAAACAAGGCCAAGCGCAATTCGTGGCCAATGATTGTCGCCTCACGGACGGACATGACGGCGCTGCGATCTGGCTTTTGACCGGTCCCAACATGGCTGGTAAATCGACCTTTTTACGCCAAAACGCACTGATTGCGCTGATTGCACAAATGGGATCCTTCGTCCCCGCAACCTCAGCGCATATCGGTATTGTTTCACAGCTGTTTTCACGTGTTGGCGCATCTGATGATTTGGCCCGTGGTCGGTCGACCTTTATGGTGGAAATGGTCGAAACCGCCGCGATTTTGAACCAAGCCGATGATCGCGCCTTGGTGATTTTGGACGAAATTGGCCGCGGCACCGCGACCTA
>NZ_JBDMZG010000049.1:0-16943 GCF_039769035.1 Pacificibacter sp. | reverse complement strand
GATGGACACATCAAAATCGTCGTGCCGCGCTTGTCACGCATCGCCAATTTTGACGACCTTGATCCACTGGCCAGCGAGCCAAACGTGACCATTGAAATTGTAGATGCAGGCCGCCCCTTGCCATGCGATGCGGATCTCATCTTGCTGCCAGGAACCAAATCCACCATCGGCGACCTTGCTTACTTGCGGGCGCAAGGCTGGGACATCGACATCGCGGGGCATGTGCGTCGCGGCGGGCATGTTTTGGGAATCTGTGGCGGGTATCAAATGCTTGGCACTTGGATTGATGACCCAGAGGGCATCGAAGGCACATCTGGGCGCGTGGCAGGTTTAGGTCTTTTGGATGTCACGACAATGATGACCAGCGACAAGCGTTTGGCCGAAGTGACCGCAACAGACCGCGCCTCAGACACGCAGCTGACAGCCTATGAGATCCATATCGGGCGCACCACAGGCGCAGATTGCGACCGTGCATGGCTAGAGGTTGAGGGTCGCTTGGAAGGTGCTCAGTCGGCGTCAGGTCGGATCAAAGGCTGTTACCTGCATGGGCTTTTCGCCTCAGATGCCTTTCGGCACAGCTTTTTGGCGCCCTTCGGATTGGATGCGCCGCAAGACAACTTTGATGCTGGTATTGATGAGACCTTGGATGCATTGGCGCAGCACATGGAAACCTATATCGACATAGACACGCTTATGTCGCTAGCAGGTCCTGTGTGATCAATCGAACTCGCGCAGAGCCAAAGACCGCATAACTTCACGGCGCACCAAACGCCGAATGTTGCCAGTGATCCGTTCGCCCATAACGCCCTTCAATTCATCGCGAATGATATCAGCGACCATGTCGCGCAAGGCGTCATCATCCAAAACACCCGTTTGCGTCAAAGGCGCGCTCTGCCCGCGCTCAGCGCCACCGTCCAAGGCGCCTGCCCTGTGAGAGTTCCGCGCCACAAAGGACCGAGGAAAAGACTGCAACGCGTCGTCCGTTAGGTCTTCATCGCCGTCAGTTTCCCAATCGTCGGCTTGATTCCCAACAGCTGTTTCGAGCTCCGAAATGCGTTCTTCCAACGACATTTCACCCGCCGCGTCCATGTCAGATACGAACGGCGTTGGCTCAGAAAACGTGGGTGCAGATTCAGCCGCCATCGGTGCTGCGTCGCCCTTATCACCATCAATGACACGTAAATCAGGCGTGAGCACAAAGCGCTCAGGCGCAGGCTTGGACGTGATCGTCCGCAGCTGTGGTTCGTGAAATTTCGACACCAACCGGCGGATAGAGGCGAGCACCTCATCGGAACTTTCTTTTTCCACCGGATCAGACATGGAGTTTCCCTTTCGTTACGCCGTCCATGGTAGACATCTTCGCGACGACACACAACAAATAGAAAATCCGCCCAAGCGGGTGCTGGGCGGATTTTGCATCATTTTGTCGGTTACTTAATTGCGGCCAAGCGCTTCAAGAACACGGTTCAACTTTTCGCCTTCTGGGCTGACCATACTGGAGGGCGCAGATTTCACAGCGTTGTAGTAGGCAGCCGGATCATACACAGGCACATTCAGTTTTAGGTTTTCAACTGTCATCAGACCCATCGCGTTGAGCAGCGAATAAATCCCTGCTTCGCGATCGATCGTCGCCTGAATGGCAGCCACCTGCGCGTCGAGTAAATCTTGTTCAGCTTCAAGCACATCAAGCGTTGTAGAGGCACCAAGTTCGGCCTCTTCCTTGACGCCCTGATAGGCAACGCGTTGCGCTTTCACCAGTGCGGCGGTGGCTTGGGACGACGCATCGAAGACCGAAAGCATTGACCATGACGTGCGAACACCCTGCTCAATTTGCCGTGTTGTTGTCAGCAATGAAGCGCGCGCGCTATCACGATTGGCGATTGCCGTGCGAACCGCAGAGGACGCCTGCCCGCCACCGTAAAGTGCACCAGATGCCGTAACGCTCAGGCTCGTTGTACCATTCTCACTGCTCAAAGCATCCTCTGTCCAAGCGCCACTTTGTGTGCGTGTTGCCTGTGCACCCACGGTTGGAAACAGACCACGCTTTGTGATCTCAACCGCTAGATCGGATGCAGCGATTCGGTGCTGCAGCGCTTTGATGGCTGGGTGTGTGCGCATGGCGATACGCACGGCTTCGTCTGCAGACTTCGCTGGCAGTTTAAGCGCGGGCGGGCTTGAAAGCTTAGACGGGTATTTGCCAACCGCGACCTTATAGGCTTCGCGTGCCGCGGACACTTGGCCCTGTGCAGCCGCAAGCTGTGCGCGCGCTGACGCCAATTGCGCTTCAACTTGGCTCACTTCGGTTTTGGTGATTTCACCAACCTCAAAGCGGTCTTGTGCTGCGCGCAAGTTTTGCTGCACCAAACGCACTGAGTTGGCACGCAAGTTCGCTTGCGCATCATTGTACCGTACATTCATGTAGGCTGTGACGGCGTTGGACAGAACATCTTGCTCTATGGACACCAAAGTGGCGCGCGTGGCCAAAACGGTTTCTTTCGCTGCAGCAACGTTCAGCTTGTTGCGACCAAAGGTATACAGCGTCATCGAAGCCGTGAACTGCAAAGACTTTGCCCATTCACCTTGGTTTTTGCTGGCAGTCGCCGCGTAAGTAAGTGTCGGGCGCATCGCGCCAACAGCGGCCGCGACACCTTCGTCAGTCGCGCGCAGGTTGGCGCGGTTCTGCTCCAAAAGCCCTGAGTTTTTATACGCGGATGCCAAGGCATCGCCGAGCGTTTCAGCAGACACAGCAAGCGGGCTCAACGTGGTGCCAATCGCAACCAAACTCGCCGCAATCGTCCGTTTAATGCCAAATTTAATCCGCATAAGCCTGCCTCATTCTATCCAACGCTGCGGCCTGAATTTACCCGCGATACGCCTATCAGAGCGCGAAGGCTCTTTCCGCTTCAAAACCGGGAAGCACCGGAGCAGTTGCATTGAAAGCCAACCGCCATGTGATGTCTCCGTTTAACTTGTATCCCATACGCGCAATTCCAAGGGGTCCTTCCAAGAAAATTGCACAAATGCGGCCACCTTCTTTGACTTGGCCCAAAATTGCAGCAGGGACATCTTCAACAGCTCCCTGCAACACAACCACATCGTAGGGTCCGTGCTGCGGCGCACCCGCAGCCAAAGCTGCCGTTTCCACCACAACATTGTCTGCACCAGCGTCAGCCAAAGCAGTTGCCGCGTCTGTGGCAAGTGCTTCGTCTTCTTCGACAGCGATCACCGCCTGCGCCATACGCGCAATCACGGCTGAGGAATAGCCAAGCCCAACACCAATATCGAGCACAAGCTCGTCATTTTGGATGTCGAGCGCATCAAGCATTTTCGCCAACACACGCGGGTCAAGCGCAACGCGGCCATTGCCAAGCGCCACGTGTTCGCCGACATAAGCCGCATCGCGCAGCGCCGTCGGAACAAAGTTTTCACGGGCCACTGTCAGCATGGCTTCGATGATTGGAAATTTAGTCACATCAGAAGGGCGCACTTGGGTGTCGACCATCATGGTGCGAAGTTTTGCAAAATCGGTCATGAGTTGAACTCTTTCGTTCACATAGGAGTCTGTGCGTTCTTGCCATATCAACGCAACAACAGCAACATATGAATATCATCCATTTGTGATCTTGCGGCCCCCGTGAGTTTGGTCTAAACCCCGCTCAACCACACGGCGGCGAGTTGGCGGAGTGGTTACGCAGCGGATTGCAAATCCGTGTACACCGGTTCGATTCCGGTACTCGCCTCCACAACATCTTGTTGTTTCTGTTCATTTCATCCCACAATTCACTAAATCTAGTCACGCGACTCTTGTACACAATCCGTACACAATCCGCGTGCAGTTTTGTGTCGAAGTTTTCCTCATCTTGAAGTATTGTCTGTTGCAACAGACACTTATGGATTTCACCCAACATGAGCTACGGCGTCAAAACAATTACTGTGCACAAAAAACTGAAGCTCGATAAGCGAGCAAACAGTTCAAATTGGTACGCACGCCTAACACTTGATAATGGCAAGCGCATTGTACGCAGCACTAAAACTGAAGACTTTGAGCAAGCTAAAGAACTTGCGCTTAAGCTCTATTATGAAACGCAGGCGCGCATCGATAACAAACTCCCGGCTCAAACCCGCAAGTTCAAACACGTTGCCGAACACGCAGTTAAACGCATGCAGGCTCAATTGGATGATGGGTACGGCAAACAGTCGTTCAAAGACTACATCTCTGCATTACAGCGCTGGCTGATCCCATACTTCGGTAACACTGATATCGACAAAATCGACCTGCGCGCATTGGTGGAATTTGACGGATGGCGAACTCAGACACACCGTAAAGCGTTCACACAAAGCGGCATCAACAACCACAACGCTGCACTCAACAGAGTATTGGATGAAGCGGAAATGAACGGTTGGATTGTAAAATCCATGCGCCCCACCCTCTTGAACAAAGGCGTTAAGAGCGAAAGCCGTGGTAGCTTCACGGACGCCGAATACAAGAAGATCTACACTGCTCTGCGCAAATGGCACGAAAAGACAGACAACAAGAAAGCGGCAGCAACGCGCGAGGTTTTACGGAACTATGTTTTGTTCCTAGCAAACACAGGTGTGCGCCACGGTACCGAAGCCCTCGGCCTGCGTTGGCTAAACATTGGATGGAAAGAAAAGGATGGCGAGCGCTACTTGGTCGTGAATGTGGACGGGAAAACGGGATGCCGAACGTCAGTCGCCCGAGACACTGTTGCGGACTATTTGGATAGGCAAAGCAAGCTGAACCCGTCCATCAGCTACGACAGCTTCGACGAGCTCGTCTCAGCGGGCAACGATGCTTATGTGTTCACGACGCGCCTTGGCGAAGTTGCCAATATCGCCAGCTTGAACCGAGCCTTCAACGCGCTTCTGGACAATCTAAAACTGAAAACGGGTGCGGACGGAAGAACCCGAACGCTCTACAGCTTGAGACATTACTATGTGACGCGAGATTTGGGGCGCGGAATAAGCTCGCACTTGATTGCTAAGCAAGTTGGCAACAGCACTGCAATGATTGACAAACACTATAGCAAAATCAGCCCTACGATGAACGCAAACCTTCATAGCGGCCGCAACATGAAGAAGCCTGCTGAAGTGCCAAAAGCTAGTGCGGGCGACGTTGTATGCTTGGCTTTTAAAATGCTTGCGAACGACAAATTGGATGAAGCGGGTTTGCTGGCAGTTTTGGGCGTTGAACGACAAAACTACGTTGTTACGGAAGAAATCAGGATGATGGCTTTGCAGGCAAAGAATGGCGAGCTGATTGGTGGTGATACGTTAATGCGCATATTGAACGGGTAGCTGCGCAGGGTTGGCATGTTACCGCCGGATTGCAGACATTGCGAATTTGGATGCAAAGGTCAGCGGCGCGGACGAAGCTGCCATTGATCAAACGTCCGCGCCCCAGAATCCGTTAGGAATGACAAGACTGAAGAGCGCTGTGCCCCGAAGGCGCAAAGACAATGGTTTCGAAACTAAAAAGTGGAAAATGAACAAAGTAGGTGTCTTGAAGGCAAGGGCACTTCACGTCCGCGACCCAGCCAAAAAAATAGGACGCTTCAATATGAAGCGCCCGATCCATTGCATTTGTAGATCAGCCGTTTATTTCCGCGATTCTTTAACAGCGATTTCTACGAGAATGAACATGATTTCGGCAAAGTCGATCAGCAGGTTCTCGGAACCAGCGCTGGCAATAGTGCCGTGAAGAGCGAATGCCAAATCGACAAGTTCCGGAGTGTTTCGTTGAGCGAACTTTGCCGTTTTGGCAAGTGCGCGGTGAATGCGGGTGTTGTTTGCTTGCTTGGTCATTCATAATATATTTGCGTGTGTTGACCGGTTTTAGTCGGTCGAAAGTTCGCGAGAAGTTGTCGAAAGTTGAAGATAATGAGCTTTGGAAAAAGATTTGGGAAGTTGGTACGGACTAGGCGCCGACAGATGGGCTTGACGCAGCCCAAGCTTGGGAAAAGGGCGCTCGGTTCTGAAACAGACAAGTCCACAATATCCCGCATCGAGAATGGAAAGGTGCCGAATCCACAAGAAACTACTGTCAAGGCTATCGCCGACGTTTTGAAAATCTCAGATGACTTAATTGAAAACTGTAGATACCCGGATGAGACCGTTGTTCCAAAACAAGTATTAGATTCACTGGCGGTTAGATTCGGTTACTCAAATCCAGATGGGGACGCCGACTTAGTGCTGTCATACTTGCACAAAGCGTCGGAGGATATGCGGGCATTACAGGAAAGAATTGAAGAACTTGACAATAAAAAAATCGATTCGAGAAAAACAGAAAACCGTGCGAACGAGGCTCTCGCGGTGGGCAATTTCGAACTGGCTGACAAAGAACTTGAAATCTTAGAGACTGTTCAAAAAAACGATCGAACCGTACCGGAGATTTGGACGCTGGCTCAGATTCGTTTCGAACGTGGTAGAACTGCATTATTAGCTTTGGACTTCCCGCGTGCGATGCAGCATTTTTCAGCGGCGGTTGACTACTTCTCTGCTTTTGACGTTAACCGAGCCGCTCAAACCGCATACGATGCAGGACTTGTGATGAACAATCACGGTGTGCGTTATGGCGTAGACCTTCTGGAAGATGCAATCGCGATGACCACTCGGTCAAAAGGCATCTGGACTAAAGAAGCTAATTTTAGAAAATGGGCTGGCGTTATGAACCTATCTGGTACGATTTTTCTAGACCATGCGATGCGGAAACAGGGCAGCGACAAAGGCGATTTTCTCCAAAAGTCGATTGGGGATTTCAACCTTTCGCTATCGTTCAGGGAAAAAGTTCACGACGCGGACTGGGCAATCGTAAGAAACAATCTTGGCGTGGCCTTTCGAGAAACAAGCGAAGAAGAAGTGGGCGCGGACAAAAGGGTGAGTTTACAGAAATCCTACACGGCCTTGGCAGACGCGCTTAGCGTTTTCAAGAAACCAACCAATCCTGATAGTTGGGCCATAGCAAACTTCAACATGGGCTATACACAGCAATTGCGAGCGGTTGCTACAGGCGGGGCCGAAGGGCTTCTCTTCGCCAGAGAAGCGGAAAAGCACCTTAATCGATGCCAAAGCGTTTTTAAGAAAGAGAGTCATTCAACTCAATGGGCACAGGCAAATGGAATTGTAGCTTTGGTCTATGGTTTCAAGTCTAGCGTCACAACTGACGAACGAGATGATCTAATGAGAACAGCCCATTTCAAGATCGACGATGCAATTGAAGCGATTGATCCAGCGCTTGCTCCCTATCTTCTTAGAGAAGCCCAACTTCAAAAAAAAAGCCTGTCGTGAAAAGGTAGTCTGTTTCGCTCTTTCACAGGACACAAATGTAGCGAACGTCTATATAGGGAAAAGGTGTTTGAGAATGTAGTCAATTGCGTCGATCCACTTCATTGGACAAATATTTGCGCCAATTGAAGCGGGCTTCATGCGTATGGACATATTTGAGCGTGCATTGCTAAAGTCCTCGACCAGACCTTCGTTGCGACCTGACGAATGCGAAAGCTGGCATCGAAGCCGATACTCTCTGCACTATAGACGAAGGTCCGCAATCCATCCTGCACGAAATTGCAAGAATAATTCTAGCTGAACTAGCTTGCATCTTTAGCTTTGAGTTGGTGCCAAAATATCGGCACCAACTCGTGCTCCTGAAACTATTTCCGGCGCGCGACGGCAGCAGACATCGCTGCGTCTAGTTCGCCAGCATCAGCGGCAGCTTTCAACGCTCCCAATGTCGCTTCGACGTCTTTTAGAGCTTTGACAAACACAGCATTCCCCTTCCCTAGAGCCAATGCCTTGTTTCCGTACTTGCATTGCACGTACCACCCACCGTCTTGTTCGAAGAACCAAGGGCGCACCTGCCGCATTCGATCAACGAGCACTTTTTCACCGCGCTCGTCTTTGCCCCATGACTTCCGCTTCGTTTCGTAGCGTTCGCCTTTGACCGCAGCAGCGGCGACCAGAAGTTGTTCGTCGATGCCAACTTTCAACTTTTCCCGGCGCTTTTGTACGGGGTCCTGTTTGCTGGCACGTGTGACTGATTTGAAGTTTAGATTTGTAAGATGTGACATGCTTTTCTCCGTTTGCTTGCGCAACATGTCTGGCGCCGATCTCTTCACAAAACGACCAAAATCAGGAGGCAGAAAAGCAAAAGGCCAGCACAAGGCTGGCCTTAAGTTTAAGATTTAGTAGCGCTTACTCGCGATGGGTTTCGACTGGATATCCAGTGGCTTGCGAGAAGTTTTGCATTTTGGCGGCTTCAGTAGCTTCAGCAGCTTGCACATCTGCGCGCTTGCTCAATGGTTGTCCCATTTTGCGCCCCATCAAGACAAGCACACGCTCGATTGCAATGTCATCATGGAGTTCAATGACCTTTTGTGGTTCGCCCCCTTTTTCACAGTAGGTCAATGTAATCGTTAGACCGTTGAGACTTTCGTTTTCGGACTTTGCTGCTGGTGCAACTTCAGCAGCAACTTCACGGTGCACATCCGTTCCGAGCCAGCCTCCCTCAATCAAAGTCAGTGCATCTGCAATCTGCGTGTTGCCACGCTCGCTTGGCTTCACACCATTTTTGCTTGTGTTGGCAACTTCGTAAACACCTCCTTCACGTGCCAACCAAGCTGCAAACGACACCGTACCGCTTGCTACCTCATCATCCTTCAAAGCAATTTGAAGCACACGCGTCCAAGCCTTCTCGCGAGAAGGCGTTAGGTTGCCGCAAACAAAACGCAGAACTTTGGTTTCCAACGACGTGGCGGCTGTGAAATTAATTTTTGCATTCTTCTTCAGCTGCTTCAAAGTAATTTCAAATGACAACCGCAAATCTGCAAGCGCCTTGCCCTTAACTCCCTCTGAGGGCATTTTCATTCGTGCAACGACATAAAACACGCCCTGCAGGAGTTCGTACAAAACGACATTGGCCGTTTCTTGTAGTTCTATATACGAGTTGTAAATATCGCTCAATTTTTCGAGATACGTGATCGCCTCATCGATCTCTGTGGATGCATCTTTGCGATTACCATCGAGAGGGTAGCGCGGTGCTGCTAGCTCTTTAGCAATTATCGCATCACTTTGCGTATTCGGTGCAAGTACCTTTTTAGTGGACTCGGCGATTTTAGATTCAAAAATTGTAGTCATGTTATTTCCTTTCTAGGAAAAATCTTAGGGTTATGACGGTCTTATGACCGACAAATTCAACCTAGAATGAATTAACCATTAGGATGGATATCTGTGAAATATTGTGATTTAAAGAGTTAATGTTTTACCGTTCAAAGGCATCCAATGCCACCTCGTAAACGTCTAAAAACAACTCCTACTGACTTCCGACAGGAAGACTTTTGGGCAACGAAAGTTGGCTACTACATGCTTTGGTTCGAATACCTGGCACTGAGCCCCAGCTACGAGTTGGCAAGGCAATTCCGCGCTGGCGATCTGAAAATCTTAAACAACGATAGCCTGCCTGAAGACTTTGATCGTGTTCTGGAAGTCTTTGACGACTTCGGTGATGTGCAGAAAAAACAGTTTTTGCCTTGGTGGCGGGAACGGGGGATGCAGCTTTGTGGTCATCAAGGCTCGAAGCCCAAAGTTACAAAGGTTGCCGCGGTAAGTCGGAAGACCGCTGGTTTGTCTGATGCGGCAAAGGCGCTTGAAGAATACACCAAAAACGATTGGTGCGAACAAGGCCAGCAAAACACATTGGTCCTTGCTGTACCCATTGGATTGCCAAAGTCGCGCATCGCCAAGGAGATAGCGCAGTTGATTGACAGCTATCCCAAGCAAGCAAAATCCTTGAAAGCTCCCAAGCCTAAGTACGGTTTAGCGGGAAAACGACAAAACAAGGATATGCTCTTTCGATACATGCAGGTGTTGTTGACGCGCGCAGCGATGCCCAAGCAGGAACTTTGGCGTGTCGGTGTTCGCTCGAAAGTCAGCGAAACCTACAGTCCAGAACTAGAAGCGGATGCCAAGGTTGTCCGGCACCAAGGCACTTATGATCGGATGATGCTGACGATATTAACCAGTCGCGCATATCAGCGCGGAACGTTGATCGCGGAGAATGCTGCACGAGGGAAATTTCCAAGCTATGCCCCCCGCGATCATGCTTTAGAGTTTGACTTAACTGAATTGCACAAGAGGTTCACTGCACGGCACAGTTGGCAGAAAGCGCAAAGAGCCAAAGACAAAGCCTAGCAGACGGAAAAAAGTGGTCGTTGAACGACCAAACTTACCGCAACAAAGCACTTACCCGTAGCGTGGTTTCTAAATTCCTTAGTCCGCTCAGGCTAAATAGTGGCAGGAAAAATCAATGAACATAAAAGAACTAGAGCAAAGCCTACAGCGTTACGAAGCCATCGAAGCGCAGATCTCAACGCGTGACATGATCGCGGCGGCACAAATGCTCATGCGAGCCACCTGCAACAGCATCTTAAACCTTCGAAGTGAACTGAGCAAAGACGATGCTGCATCAAAGAGACGAAGCGCCAAGCAGCGTGAACCTGGAGCCGACCCGAAGCAACCGATAAAGCCTGTGCGGGTCGCCGAACCGACCAAATCGAAAAAGCCCAAATACTCCGACCATCACGCTCCTTCTGCGTGCGGTCGATAAATAATTTAACCGGTTAAGGCACGTTGCCAGCCGCCGAAGACCAATAAAGGAGAAATATCATGTCTTTGATGGAGGAGGTCTATGACCATTTAAACAAAAACGCGTTCGTTGAGACTGCAGAGGAATTCAGCACAGATTGGTGTTGGAGAAGCCGCAGTTGGTACGCAGTGCAAAAGAACAAGAAAAGCGACTTCTCTATACCTGTCGCTATTAATTGCCTGAACAAAGTGAAGATCAAGATCGCGTTAGCATGTATCAAGCGGAAGAAATTCGGCGGGATTGTGGAGAGTGATATCGCTGTGCTGGGCGAAGTTAGGGATCGACTTGAAAGGTACCTGCTTGAAGAACATAGGATCGCTGAAGTCGCGGAGGACGAAGCTCCACCTGCAAAATGTTAGATTCCATATAGAGTTTAACATTTTCGCCGAACCGTATTTGATTACAAAGGCTTAGCTTCATTGCCTTTTTCGATCGTGAAGCAAAATGTTAGGCTTCATAGTGTCTTACAAGATAACCACACATTTTTGGTGAGACATGAAACAAGCAAAGTTACTAACCGACGCAGAACGCAAACGCGTTGACGCAATTATTGGCGCTCATCGCTACAGCGCAAGAAACCGTGCAATTTTTGCGATTAGCTTTTTCGCGGGCCTTCGAGCTTGTGAGATTGCAGCGCTGAAAGTACAGGACGTATTTGACGAAAACGGCGCTGTACGTGACACGATTTATCTGGCCGCAGCACAAACAAAAGGCGATGAGGCCAACACTGTGTTGGTCAGCAATCGACTTGCCAAGGCACTTGCTGCCTACGCCGCCAAATATCCAACCCATACCAGCAAGCCGAAGTCCCCACTGTTTTTCAGTGCGAAGCGTGGCGGGTTTAGTGCACAGACGATTGTGAACCTCTTTGCACGCTTTTACTCGTTGGCTGGCATTAAAGGCGCAAGCAGCCACAGCGGGCGTCGTCAGTTTTTGACAGAGCTTGCCGACAAGGGCGTAAACGTTCGCGTCATTCAAGCACTGGCGCGACACAAGGACATCAGCACAACTCAGCGCTACATCGACTACAACGAGAGCAAGCTGCGCAACGCGATTGAGTTGTTTTAGGCGCAGGCCAACAAGATTTGCGAAAATCCAGCCTTTTCCGCACCGATCCTTAGACCCTTAATAAATACATACATGTGCAAGAGCAGCTACCCACTGCCGAGACACTTATTCGCGCATAGCGCCCCACACATGACATTGAGTTTGCCAGCCATCGGCTGATGCCATCGGAACTTGTCAGCGCAGAACGCTAGCGGAGGCGGTCAACCAAGCAAAGTCGCAACGGGCTTGGAAAATATTATGCGATGGAACGAGAAGAGAGGCTGAGAAATCAGCACCTCGTATGTGCTGCGGCGGCGGCTGATGACTGTCGCAGTGTTGCGTTGGGAACAACTCTACGCACTTAAAGGTAACAGCCCAACCCTACCTCCCAGCATTGCTGGTTGTGCGCATCAGCTGGTGGACGGACCTCACAGAATGCCGTGTCAATGAGAGGCGTGAGGCCTCTCTATGGCATCTAAACCTACAGAATACCCCCCAAAGTCATCATGAATTGACATCAAAAAATGCGCCAAAGGTTTCTGAGTGCTTTGCGTAAGCAAAGGACGAAAGAAAGCTGAAGGTGCATGTGGAACTGCGAAGCAGTTACGCAATATGCGTTGATGTTAGAAATTGTCGCTTATGGCGGAGGAAGCTCTCCAAAAAAATATCGATACCGTTCTCGCTGTGTTTTGGCCAAATTTATCATGGCCGCTAATTGGCAGGTTCCGACTGTTTGGCGTTAAAACGAGCGGGAAGCTGCCCTTCGCTGCGGAATGCACCGGAGTCTGCTTTTCAGATTTCACGACCAATAACTTGTGTTTCTCAATTGTCCAATTTTTACGTTGTTCAATGCGGCGACATTCCCATTGCAATCATTTGGTGGTGCTTTTGATGATGTGCGCCGACAGTCATTAATCCAAAGAAACCGAGGCCAGAGACTTTAGCCAAATCGTCCTTCGAAGCAGTTTGGATTGTCATTTTTGCGCCATTTGATTGGTCCTCTACGGCGACTTATAATCCCATTTCTTGCTGCAGCATGGGACTATGGGCCGACACCATGCGCTGCACCGACGCTGCGGTGGATTCGTCCCCTGTCACCGAAAATGTCACTGCGTTATCCGCTATCGTCGTTTCAACCATCGCCTTCATCGTTACATTGTCCATGTCAACGAGGTGAGCCCGCAGCGCCTCGATGTCGATTTGCTCCCAAACGGTGTCGGAATCAGCGCGCAATATGGCCACAATTTCCGAAATTGCGGCGAATTGGGCTTGGCCTGTTTCAGAAACAGAGTTTGAAGGATGAACATGTTGGGCCATTGCGCTGCCTGCCAAAAATATCATTGCGACTGTAAGGTGACTTAGTTTCATTTTGTGCTCCTATTTTTGTAAGACGCTAGCCGGTTTGCCAAACAGAGCATATGATCAAAATCACATGACGCATGATACATTTTCCCAGTTGCCCCAAGGCGCCCGTTACACAATTGATATTCAAAAGGGGGATATCCTGTTTCGGCAGAACCAGCTGACATCCGGCTTGTATCAAGTGATTTCAGGCTGCGTTACGCTGCAGCGGACGAGCGAAAACGGTGAGACACTCACGTTACATTGCGCACAATCGAACGGATATTTTGCGGAAGCGTCGGTATTCTCTGAGGTCTATCACTGTGACGCGATTTGCACCCAAGCAGGGCGTGTTTTTAAAATAGCCAAAGACGACATCATCGAAGCGCTTCGAACGAACCCTGCATTCAGCGAGGGGTTTGCCAAATTGCTTGCCGTTCAGGTTCAACATTACCGTGCCCAGATCGAAATCCTTGCCATTCGGTCCGCCAAGGACCGCGTTCTTGCTGCCCTTCAAGCCGGATATTTAGATGCAACGGTTACGGAATTCGCGACGCGCATTAATCTGTCGCATGAAGCTTGCTATCGCGCGCTGCGGGTCTTGTGTGACACCGGCTCAATCGTACAGGTCGGGCGCGGCCAGTATAGGACCCGTTGAAAATGACAACACAGCTCAATGGGGCGGATTGCGGCTTGCTTGGGCTTCCTCCCCGCGCAGACCCGCCAAAACGATACGGATCTTTTCTTCAGCCGAATAGGTTTGTCGCGTCTTGCGACGGATGTTCTTTACCAATTTATCTGCAGACGCTTTGCTGCTTCCGGATTTCTTGTTCATCTTCACTCCATAAAGGTTACGATGAACCAGAAATCCTCCGTTACGAAAACCTCATATCTGTCCCAACGGTGCTGACGTCAGACAGCTTAACAACGCGAAGTGCCAAAATATACTTACCAATCGGCGAAAACGTTCCTGATAGTGTTTTCTGCAGACTTGCCCCAGATCAGATCACGCTTACTTCTGTGAACCCTATGTTTCAGTTTCGAGCTTTCCTCCCTCAGGTAACCTGCCCATAAAATTACCCCTGCGAACAAATCCCTGTACCTGTCTTCATTCATAACCTCCAACCAAGCTTGATAAGCCATCGCTTGTTCGTTGTGATCTTGAGGCATTTCGTCAACTTTGTACTTGCTGGTGTCCAAGGATATTGGGTTTGTGGCGACACCGTCGAAGGAGTAGAAATTGAGTTCGGGTATCAATATTTTCTTCCCATACTTTTTTCCAATTGGCGCAATCACAAGATCAATTGCACGCCGGACGCCATGTTTGAGCTCATCTAAGCTAGCGTCCTTGTCGTTTGACAATCCTACGTACGGCTCAAAGCCTATGAAATCCATTGAGCCCCAAATCGACACATTGCAAGCACCGCATTTGCTTACTGCTTGCCCTCCTCTCGGAGCTTTGAATTCTGAACTTGCATTGAAGGAGGCAGCATAGCTTATCGGTCCAGAATAGTTCGCCCGTACAGCAACAACGATTTTTTTCCAGTTCCCAACTGATCTCTGAAGGGCGTCGGTTTCTGTGCCGATGAAAAGAACTTGTGCTTCAATTTCTTCTGCGATTTTTGCAGTGTCGATTGCAAATTTCTCGTAGTTATCCCAAAGCTCCTTGCTTGGAGGAATTGCGTATCGACCTTTCCCGCCGAATGGCCAATCGAGAGTGTCGATGTGCATTTTTAGGACCACTCCTAGCCCACGGGCTCTTGCTTTTCTGGAAATGCTTTTGATTTCGTCATGACTTAGTGACGGCGCAAACCATCCGGTCTCTGGGAACGGCTCCCCAACGTATCTAGGGCTAACCCTTGGATCTTCATAGTTTTCTACATACCAATCGATTATGAGTGTTATTGAATTGAACCCATTTCTCTTAATTCGATCCAAGTTCTGGTCAATTAGATGAAAGCGGCTCCTGTCCAAGTCCATTGCGCCGAAAGTGATGCCCTTCATGCGCCCGTCGAAGCCTGCATTGCGCGTTGCCGGAGAAGCGGTTGAGGTTGGCACGGAAAAATCTTGGGGTGTAGTGGACTGACATCCAGCTAGCGCGAGCGCTGTTAGCATGAAGCTCCGGCGTGTTACTGCGTAATGTGTCAATTTTTTCTCCAATGGTCTGCTCATTAAGTCTCTAGTTTGGATGCCGTACGCAGCACAATGGTGATACTTCGGTTTGAAATTCGTAAAGCATTGTTAAGAAAATCCTTGATGATTTGCGCCACACGCATCCAAATTAGGTACCTATATGGGACTTGCTGACGCGCCCAGTCAAGTCTATTCTCGGGTCAGGTGAAAGCTGCTGAGGGTATGTAGCATTATGACAGGATTAGAGAAGATTGCGCGTCTCAAGCACCTGCTGCAAGGCATGGAACGTGACTTGGGTATCGATGACTTAAGTTCCGTCCAGAGAAATATCGTTTATGCCGCAACGCTTCTGTCTGAAGCATCGCGGACAGTGGCGACAGAAGACATTAGGCAGCATGAGCTGCTGGACGGCGTGTCGCGCAGTGCGTTCTTTCGCGCACTTAGGGAACTCGTAGATACAGGTTACCTGAAGCACACGGACGGTCGCCAGCGTTCGTCATATGTCTTGTCGAAAAAGCTTGAACGATAGGGCGTCAGAAAATGTTTCGAGGTAGTTCTCTGCTTGCTCAGTTCACCGTCGTATCAATAGCGCATCTGCTAGCCTTTGGGCTTTCGATCTATCTGCTGCTTCCACTACAGGCGCGATACACACCAGAGTTGGCTCCATATGCCAGTTTGCTTTTCCTCCCTCACGGAGTTCGCATTTTGTCGGCGTGGCTATTGGGGTGGAAAGCCATTTTACTATTCGCGCCAACCGCCCTGTTTCTACATTGGGTGAACTTCGGCAGTGCTGGCTTTACTGCGGTTGGTCTATTGGGCGTGTTCTCGGGAATAGCGTGTGCCGCGGTGACTTTCTGGGGCTTAGCGAAGATAGGGATGGATTTCCGCATAACTGGGGGCCGATCAGTAAACTGGCGCGACGTAATGATTGCTGGCGCCGTAGCCTCTGTGATAAACACCTTTGGAATGGGTTGGGCATTCAGCCATAACACAGATACCTTGGTAGGCTATTTCATCGGCGATGTAAGTGGTTTGTTTGCATGCTTGTTCATCCTCTTGCTGATGTTCAAGTTTACCCGTGATGCATCCGAAAGCTTAAAGTCCGAGCAAAGCTGAAACTTGTGCGCATTATCGTGCGCATATTAGATTATTAAGATTAAATAACTGTTTTTAATGATTTTTTTTCAATGTATACGCATTGCAAATCCGTGTACACCGGTTCGATTCCGGTACTCGCCTCCAATAAAATCAATGACTTGTGTCATTTTCCTTCTCCTTCACCGCCATTTTTGAAACAACCGTTGAAACTTTCACGTTTCGGTCTTGCTTCGTTCCATTTGATTTCTTGCCTCTTGAGCGCGCTTGGCTAGTTCCCCCTGACGGATCGGCCCGCCGTATTTTTTCAGCATCTCAACGCCTGAGTGACCGGTAACGGCTTTGACCATCTCGTCATCACATCCAGCCAGATAAAGCTCGATCGTCGCGTTTTTCCTGAGTCCGTGCGTTTTGTAGTAGCTCGCCTTCTCATGCTTCATCTTCTTTTTGATGGTGCGCATTTCCTCTGCAACGATGCGGTAGCTCACCGGTCGACCTTTGGGGGCGGTCACGACAGTACCATCCGTTCGCGCGAGTCCGTCGAGATGGGCCTTGAGGCGATCGGTGAGCGGGATCCACAGCGGCTTGTCGGTTTTGCCTTGAGTGAAATCGAATCCCTCATTCGAAAAGTGCGCCCACTTCATCTTCACGACATCGCCAATGCGCT
>NZ_JBDMZG010000220.1:0-7887 GCF_039769035.1 Pacificibacter sp. | reverse complement strand
GGCGAGCCGCCGATGTATTTTTCAAAGGAGCCCATATCTTCAAGGCGGCCGCCGATTTGTGCGCCATAAAGGTCAACGCCTGCGCGTCCGATGGTGATTACGTCGATGTCTTTGGTCATGGGGTTAAGCCTTTGCTACGCAAGTCAGAAAATTTTGTTTAGGTTCAGTGAGGTGGCGTAGGGAGATTTCGCCCCCCACTGATAGGTTTAAGCTGGGCATCTGCCCCGCTTGGATAAGTTGTCGATTTAAAGCGACGGAATTGGTGTTGGTGAGGGTCATGGACGTGCCCCTTGTTTGCTGTCGGGGTGTCCAAGAATGGCGCGCTGCACAAATTGAAAGGCCCGAGAGACCGTATCGGCAGGGGATTCATGGATCGGGTCTTGTTCCGCCTCAATCACCAGCCAGCCAGTGTACGCCCCTGAGCCAATGAACTCGGCGACCGCGTCAAACGAAACAGATCCATCGCCAGGCACAGTAAACATCCCGCGACGCACCCCTTCGTTAAAACTAATATCGTTGGCGCGTACGTCGGCCATGATATCAGCACGCAGATCTTTGAGGTGAATGTGGCAGATACGCGGGGCGAATTCTGTGATGAGTTGTCCATAGTCAAACCCAGCCGCAGCGGCGTGTCCTGTGTCTAACAGCAACCCAACATCGGGGCCTGTATGTGCCATCACCGTGCGGATTTCGTCTAGGGTCTCTGTCACCGTCATCAAGTGTGGGTGATAGGCAAGTTGCATGCCAAAATCGTCACGCAAGGCCTCTGCAAATGCCGTGAGACGTGCGCCATATGAGCCCAAATCACTGTCTGCGAGTGCCATTCTATCGGTCAGCGGACGATCCAACGCGTTTTCGATCATGTGACCGCATTCACCGTAAACCATCACATGTGCGCCGCAAGCGCGGAGCAATCCGGCATGCGCGCGCACGTCTGCAAGGGCCTCTTCAACGCTGCATTCGGCCAAAAACCCGTTGTACCAACCGGAGGCCAACGTCATGTCGTGTTTGGCCATGAGGCTGGTCAATTCTGCGGGGTCTGAAGGCAAAGCACGGCTCATTTCGACGCCTTGATATCCGGCGGCCTTTGCTTCGCTCACAAGTGCAGATGCGGTCGTTTCGACGCCGAGGTCTGGCAGGAATTCGTTCACCCAAGACAACGGGCTTACGCCAATACGTATCTTTTGCATGACGACCTCCGTCGTGTTCAGGTGTTGCATTTTATGTCCTCCCAGACTCACCTTGCAGGTTCTAGTTGAAGTTTTTCCATCTTCCGAGTTGAAAAATGATGGGAATCCATCATAGTGAGCAAATGACAAAGAAAACATCACTCGAAGATATTGCCAAAGCCGCAGGCGTTAGCATCGCAACCGTTGACCGTGTGGTGAATCAAAGGGGCGGCGTGTCGCCCAAATCCGAAGCCAAAGTTCTTGAATGGGCAAGTCGTCTTAATCTCGACCGGAAAATCTTTCGCCCCACGCTTAAATCTTTGCGCATCGCAGTGTTGCTGCCACTTGCCAAGAACCCCTTTTTCGCAGCATTGCGCGACGCCTTTGTGGCGCTGGACGGCGGGTCAAATGCCGCACAAATTCGCATTTACATTCACACGTTTGATCCCATTGATACACGTGCAGCTGCGCGCAAGATTGATTTGGTCGCCGCAGAATATGATGGCATTATCGTGTGCTGTCCGGACCACCAAGACACATCCGATGCAGCAACACGTGCGTCCCATCGCATTCCTGTTGTAACACTTGTTGCTGATCTGCCTGCATCGGGCCGTCTGGCCTATGTCGGGCCAGACAATCGCCAGATTGGACGGGTCGCGGGCGAACTTATGGGGCGCTTTTTGGGCCCTCAAGGGGGCAAAGTTCTGGTAATGTTGGGGCATCACCGAATTTCAGGGCACATGGAACGCGAGATGGGGTTTCGAGCCATTGCCCGCGAACGGTTTCCCAATATCGAAATTCTAGATGTTGCTGAAAGCGATGAAGACAGCAATCGCGCCGCTCAGATTGCGCAGAACGCATTGCACAATGATCCCGATATTTGCGGGATCTATAATGTGTCGGCTGGCAACTACAAAATTGCTCAGACGCTGATCAAGTTGGGGCGTGCTGAAGAAGTGGTGTTTATCTCACATGAGCTGACGCCGAAAAGATGTGCCATGCTCAAGTCAGGTCTGCTTGATGCGGTGATTGATCAAAACCCTCGGATGGAAGCGCGTCAGGCCATCGACGTTTTGGCCCACCACTTTAAGCGTATTGAGGATCGCCAAGTGCCAGATCCTTTCACGCCATTTGAGATTTTTTTGCGCGAAAATTGTCCAAATTTGACCTAAGAGTTCAATGAGTGACTGACGCATTTCTGCCCCGTATCTGAATCGGGAGACTGTTGAAAAATCGCTTCCAGAAAAACGTGAAGGATGTCGCGGATCGAATTTTGATCGTTGCGCGGTGCCATGAGTTTAAGGCCGCGAGAGAGTGCAATCATGCCCTTCGCAACTTGTTCGGTTGGGGCACAGGTTTCCAATTCACTTGCATCAGCAATTTTTTGCAACAACGAAACCATTTTTTGCGCATGTTCGGCGACAAGTTCATTGTAGGTGCTTGCGAACTTTTCATCGCGGATGGCGTGCAGGGCGATTTCAGTGTCGAGCAAGGCTTTTTCATCAGAGATAAAAAAGTCCATCAACCACGCGGTTGCCTCTTGCGCCAATTCGGCTGGAGATTCCGATTGCGAGTTTTCAATCTTGGAAATTGAGATGTACGCTTCTTGAAACTGCGCGCGCATGATCGCGAAGACAAGATCATCTTTGCTGGCAAAATTTGAATAGAATGCGCCCTGCGTAAATCCAGCTTTACTGGAAATATCTCGAACTGAGGCGCCAGAATACCCGTTTTTTGCAATCAAGGCCGCACCTGATTTAACCAGTGCTGCATGCGTTTCTTGCTGAGATTTTGCGCGATTGGTCGCGCCCACTGTTTTCGTGTTCATAACATTACAAATAGCAGTTGTAATCTGAAATTGCCAGTCCTATGTAGGCTGGATAGCGTTTGATATCTCAACGGCGCCGATTCCAACTGTTTCTTAAGTCTTAAGTCTTAAGTCTTGAGTGATTAACCCAAAGTACCAAGCTGTGAGTGATCCAATGCCTCGACATTATTCAATACCTCTCAAAGCGTCGCTGCTGTCTTTTTGTGCCGCGATGCTGCTGACAAATGCTGCAAGGGCTCAAGAGCCACTTGTGGTTGAGATTGTGACGGCCAAATCCATGGCGATTGAGCGTGGCATTTCAATGACTGGCGAAATCGTCGCACGCGACTCGCTGAGCGTTTCCTTCCCCAGCGGCGGCCGAATTGACAGCGTCGAAGTGCATGAGGGTGATGAAGTTGCGGCAGGTGCCGCCTTGGCGCGCATCTCGGCCATTCAGCAAGAACAAGCGTTGCGCGGTGCGCGCGCTGCGGTGTCAACGGCGACGGCTGATCGCGATCAAGCGCTGGAAGATTTGCGCCGACAAGAGTCTTTGCTTGAACGTGGCGCGACGACACGCGTCAGACGCGACGCCGCAGCCGATCAAGCGCGCGTCAAAGCAGGCGTTCTTGCGCAGTCACAAGCGGATCTGGATTTGGCAGAGAAAGCGTTGGAAGACACGGTTTTGATCGCGCCGGTGGCTGCAACGGTTATTGCCCGCCACGCGGAACCTGGTCAGGTGGTTGGTGCTGTGCAACCCGTTGTTGAATTGGCGCTTGGGGGCGCGATCGACGCGCTTTTTGATGCACCGGAAAGCCTGTTGACTGGCAGCACTGCCGTGCAAACCATGCAGCTTGCGCCTTTGGGTCGCCCCGATGATACATTTGTTGGCATTGTTCGCGAAGTGTCGCCGCTGGTCGATCCGGTTACAGGCACTGTGGCTGTGACCGTCACCATCGACGAGCGCCCCAGCGGTGTCGAATTTGGTGACGCCGTGCGCGGTGGGACGACCGAAATCACGGGCGAAGGAATTGTTTTGCCCTACAGCACCATGAGCGCAAATTCAGACGGACCTGCCGTGTGGGTTGTCGACCCTGAAACAATGACAGTGTCCTTGCGCGCCATTGAAGTGGACCGGTTTGAAACCGAAAGCATTGTTGTCAAAGCAGGCGTTGAGGAGGGGGCATGGGTGGTTTCAGCTGGCACACAACTGCTCTTTCCCGACCGGCTTGTGAAACCACTTGGGAATGTTGATCAATGAACCGTTTTATATTTGCGATCAGTGTGGCCTTAGCCTCACCAGTCTTTGCGAGCAGTGAAGTGTCATCTCAAATTGTCTCCGATGTACCTCGCCCCGTCATTACGGAACGCGTGGGCACAGATGTGCTGGAAGCCATCACATTCGTTGGGACCGTGGCCGCAGGCAATGAAGTGACACTGGGTTTTCCAATCAGTGGAACTTTGGCAGAACGCAGCGCGACGCTGGGCACATTTGTATCAAAGGGCGATATTTTGGCGCGCCTTGATCCGAAAGACTTCGAAGCCGAAGTGCGCAGTGCTGAGGCGCGCGTTCTTGTCGCGCAAACCAACCTTGGAACAGCTCAAGATACAGCTGCTCGATCCAAAGAGCTGTCCGAGCGCGGTGTGGATTCGGCCACACGGCTTGAGGACGCTTTGCGCGCCCTCGTTGCGGCCCAAGCGGGCGTCGAACAGGCGCAAGCAAATTTGGCGCGCGCACAAGACAAGCTTGATCTCGGCGATCTGCGCGCACCACAAGACGGTGTCATCACGGGCGCATTCTTGGACGCAGGTGCGAGCGTCTCGCCGGGGCTCGAAGTCGTTCGCTTGGCAAGCACCGATGAGCGTGAGGTCATTGTCGACATCAGCGAACAAGGGCTTGCCGACTTGGACATTGGCATGCGTTTTGATGTGGCTTTGGTGGCAAACCCGCGTCTTGTCGCGACGGCCACTTTATTCCGGATTGATCCCGTGGCCAATGGGGCGACGCGTTCACGCCGCGCGCATCTATTGCTTTCTGAGCCCCCCGCAGGTTTTCGATTTGGCGCATTGGTGCGCATCAATGCCATGGAAAATTCAGGCACCGTTGCAAGCTTGCCGCTCAGCTCAATCGTGGATCCTGATGGTGCTGCAAGTGTTTGGGTGGTTGACCGCGCCAACAACACCGTTAGTGCGCAGCCTGTCACTTTGGGTGAACAGTTCGGAACACGCGTGCGTGTCACAAACGGAATTTCTGTCGGGGATGAGGTCGTCCTGCGCGGGATCCATTCCT
The DNA here is from genome assembly GCF_039769035.1 of Pacificibacter sp. Lineage (NCBI taxonomy): Bacteria > Pseudomonadati > Pseudomonadota > Alphaproteobacteria > Rhodobacterales > Roseobacteraceae > Pacificibacter > Pacificibacter sp. Next base: position 2,624 of record NZ_JBDMZG010000220.1, on the reverse strand, counting down.
TGCATGATGGACAAATTATTGGACGGAGTATGTCGCAATGAATGGGTTTAATCTGTCCGATTGGGCACTCACGCACCGATCATTTGTTTGGTTCTTGATGATGGTTTCGATCGTCGCAGGCACGATTTCTTACATGGGCATTGGCCGCGAAGAAGATCCGGATTTCGCAATCAAAACGATGATTATTTCTGCGGCACTGCCGGGTGCGGATGTCGAACAGACGCTTTCGCAAGTCACAGACCGGATCGAAAAGAAGTTAGAAGAGCTGCCCGAACTTGACTACACGCGCTCCGTGACAGCTGCGGGTCAAGCTATCGTTTATGTGGAACTTTTGGCAACAACAGACGCAGCCGAATTGCCACGGATTTGGCAAACCGTGCGGTCGATGATGGGAGATATTCGCGGGCAATTCCCAAGCGAATTTGCCGGTTTTCAGTTCAACGATAATTTTGGGGATGTGTTCGGCAATCTATACGCCTTCACGTATGACGGATTTTCACAGCGCGAAGTCCGTGACCTAGCAGAAGATGTCGCCACCGAAGTTCAGGCGCTCGAAGATGCAGGGAAAGTCGACATCTTTGGTGTGCGCGATGAGGTGATCTACCTTGAATTTTCCACTGAACGTATGGCTGCTTTGGGGCTCAACCAAGAAGCCGTGCTCGCAACCCTTGCGGCACAAAACGCAATTTTGCCATCGGGCGTGATCAAAGCTGGACCAGAACAAATCTTGGTGCGTGTTGGCGGGCAGTTTGCAGATGCAGACAGCATTGCAGACATCAATTTGCGTGTCGGTGGCCAATTTTTCCCGCTTACAGATGTTGCTGACGTCAAACGCGGCTACCAAGATCCGCCCTCTGAACTGTTCCGTTTCAATGGCCAAGAAGCCGTTGGTCTGGCGGTTGGGATGCGCAAAGGCGCCAACATCGTTGAGTTTGGCGCTGCCTTGGATGCCGTTATTGAGCACGCAGTGTCCGAATTGCCCGTTGGCGTCGACGTACACCAAGTCGCCAACCAACCGCATGTGGTTGATGAGGCCGTGGGTCACTTTATCCAAGCCTTGATTGAAGCCGTATTGATCGTGCTTGCCGTGAGTTTTGTCAGTCTTGGCGTTCGCGCAGGTCTGGCCGTGGCAATCACTATTCCCTTGGTGCTGGCGATTACGTTTGTGATTATCGACTACATGGGTTTGACGCTGCAGCGGATTTCTCTTGGTGCGCTTATCATTGCGCTAGGGTTGCTGGTCGACGATGCCATGATCGCAATTGAAACGATGATTTCTCGTTTGGAAAAAGGGGAAAGCCGCACAGCATCTGCGTCTTATGCGTGGACATCTATTGCGGCGCCGATGCTGACAGGGACTTTGATTACAGTTGCGGGGTTCATTCCAATCGGTTTGAACACCTCTGCGGCGGGTGAATTTACATTCTCTTTGTTTGTCGTGATCGCTGTATCGCTGACAGTGTCGTGGGTGGTCGCAGTGCTTTTCGCGCCGCTTATCGGCGTGACGCTTTTGCCTAAAAAGATGAAGCATCATAGCGGTGAGCCGGGTCGCATCCGCAAGATCTTCCACATTGTTTTGCGCGCCGCGATGCGGTTTCGTTGGGCAACGATTATCATTACGTTGGTTGTTTTCTCGGGCTCGATTTACAGCATGCGCTTTGTCGAGCAGCAGTTTTTCCCAAACTCAGACAGACCTGAACTTGTTGTCGATATGACCTTGGCGCAAAACACGTCTATCTCTGAAACCGCGCGCCAAATGGATCGATTTGAGAGCTATTTGGAGGGTGATGACAACGTGTTGTTCTGGTCCTCATACGTGGGGCGCGGTGCACCGCGGTTCTTGTTGGCATTTGACGTGCCAACACCTGGCCCGCACACAGGTCAGATCGTGATTCAAACGCCATCAATTGAAGCGCGTGATGCTTTGCGGGCCAAATTAGATGAGGTGGCCGTTACCGAATTCCCTACAGCAGATATTTTTGTGAAGTTGTTGGAAATCGGGCCGCCTGTGGGGCGCCCTGTGCAGTATCGGATCAGTGGTCCAGACCCCGATATCTTGCGCGATCAAGCGCGTGATCTGGCGGCCGTGATGGCAACGGATTCGCGTTTGACAGGCATTGTGCTTGATTGGAACGAACCCGCACGTGTTGTACGGATTGATATTCTGCAAGACAAAGCCCGACAGCTTGGCTTGTCGTCTAGCGATATTTCGGCGGCGTTGAACACGATCTACGATGGGCGGTCCGTGACGGCTTTGCGTGACCAAGACTATTTAATCGACGTCCGCGCGCGCGGCGCTCAAGAAGATCGCCAATCGGTAGAAGCCTTGTCCAACCTGCAATTGTCGACCCCCAGCGGGCGGGCCATCCCGTTGCGCTCGGTTGCGACATTTAGCTACGACACGGAGCAACCCGTCATCCATCAACGTGATCGCTCGCCAACAATCACCGTCAAAGCTGCAATCGCATCGGATGATCAGCCTGCGACGATCGTGACGGCTTTAAGTGATCAAATTGACGCGTTCAACGCGCAATTGCCCTTCGGATACAAAGCCGTTGTGGGCGGGGCTGTTGAGGCCAGTGCTGACAGCCAAGCGCCGATCTTTGCCGTGTTCCCTGTGATGC
>NZ_JBDMZG010000219.1:0-10306 GCF_039769035.1 Pacificibacter sp. | reverse complement strand
TCGGGCTGTGGGAAGATTTGGCCTCGCATGTGGCGCAGACTGATAATGTGCGCAGTGCCTTGTCGCTCGTCGCGCGTGGTGAGGCGCGATTGGGCGTTGTTTACGCCACAGATGCACTGGCCGAGCCGACTGTTCGCGTCGTGGCTCGTTTCCCATCGAGCACCCATGCGCCAATCGTCTATCCCGCCGCCATCGTTGCGCCGCAAACTCAAGGGGCACAGGACTTCGCGGCCTATTTGGCTTCGACCGAGGCGCGGGCGCGTTTTGAAGCACATGGTTTTGGGGTATCTGCCCCATGATGCTTTTGGATTTCTCTCCCACCGAATGGCAGGCGATCACCCTGTCTTTGAAAGTGTCTCTGGTGGCCACGATTTGCAGTTTGCCTGTTGGCATTCTGGCCGCCTATGCGCTGGCACGATGGGACTTTTACGGCAAGCAGCTGCTCAACGGCCTTGTGCATTTGCCATTGGTTTTGCCGCCCGTTGTTACAGGCTATTTGCTTTTGACCGTGTTTGGCGTGCGTGGTCCTGTTGGCGGATTTTTACAAGACTTGGGCATTGTGTTTGCCTTTCGTTGGACCGGCGCTGTTCTCGCCGCTGCGATCATGGCGTTTCCTTTGTTGGTGCGGGCGATCCGGCTGTCGCTTGAGGCGGTGGACCCGAAATTGGAACAGGCGGCGGCCACGTTGGGCGCGTCGCGCTTATGGGTATTCATCACGATCACACTGCCGCTCACCTTGCCCGGTATCCTCGCGGGATCTGTGTTGAGTTTTGCCAAAGCGCTGGGCGAATTTGGCGCGACAATCACCTTTGTCTCAAGCATCCAAGGTCAGACACAAACCGTGCCGTCTGCCATCTACGCGCTGCTGCAAGTGCCAGGACAAGAAGGCGCTGCATTGCGGCTGGTCGTGGTCTCCGTTGTCTTGGCGATGGGGGCATTGCTGCTGTCCGAAGTGCTTGCGCGGCGCGCGACAAAAAGGATGCGCGGAACATGAGCCTGTCTATTTCCATTCAACACCGATTTGACGGTTTTGACCTCGATGCCACATTTGCGGCACCTGAGGGGCTGACCGTTTTGTATGGACGGTCAGGGTCGGGCAAAAGCACCATCATCAATGCCATCGCAGGTCTTATGCGGCCGCATGCAGGGAAAATCGTCGTCGGCACAGAGGTTTTACAAGACACGCAAGCGGGTGTTTTCGTGCCGCCGCACAAACGGCGTTTGGGGTATATTTTTCAAGACAGTCGGCTTTTCCCGCACCTGAGTGTGGCGCGCAATTTGGATTATGCAGCACATGCGGCACGGCGCGAGATTGATCCGCAACACCGCGCCCGCATTGTCGACATGCTGGGTCTCGCGCCGATGCTCAATCGCAGGCCCGTTGCTTTGTCGGGGGGCGAAAAACAAAGGGTTGCGATTGGCCGTGCTCTGTTGGCGGACCCGCAGTTGATTTTGGCGGATGAACCGCTGGCGTCACTGGACAGTGAGCGGAAATCCGAAATCCTGCCCTATTTCGAACAAATCCGCGATGAAACGGATATTCCGATCATCTATGTCAGCCATTCCGCAGACGAGGTTGCGCGTTTGGCGACGACGGTTGTTGCGCTCGAAAGAGGCGCAGTTATTCGCCAAGGTCCGGCCCTTGATGTCCTGGCCGATCCAAACGCGATGCCGCTGGGCCTCGGGGCCGTGGGGGCTGTTTTGGATGCACGGGTTGTGGCGCATCACACGGATGGTTTGACAGAGCTATCAGCCGGACAGGACACGTATTTCTTGCCGCGCACACGCCTCGATGTGGGGCAACACGTTCGGGTGCGCCTGCCTGCCAGCGATGTGATGTTGGCGTTGCAGCAGCCTGTAGGCTTTTCAGCGCTTAACAGTGTCGCAGGGACGATCACTGCGGTGCAGCCCACGTCCGCGTCCAGCGCCATTGTCACTGTGTTGACCAGCGCTGGCCCAGTGTTGGCGCGCGTCACACAGCGGTCCGTCGCAGCACTTGAATTGCAGGCAGGAAAACCCGTTTTTGCCATTGTAAAAACGGTGGCAATTGCCTCTGATATTGGCGCTTAACCACGCCCTTTGCGCAAAAGATCGGTAGCACTTGCGACACAAAACATGACGGCCGCGACACAAACGATGGTCGGCCCTGTTGGGGTGTCAAATTGGAACGCCAGTTGAATGCCCGCCAGCACAGAGACAGCGCCAATCCCAACCGCCATGACCGCCATGCGTTCTGGTGTGCGCGCAAAAGGGCGTGCCGCAGCAGCGGGAATGAGCAACATTGCGGCAATCAGCAAAACGCCGACAACTTTAATTGCCACAGCCACAACCATGGCCAATGCGACTGACAAAATCAGCTGTTCGCGGCGCGGGGAAATGCCGGCAGCGCTCGCCAAATCGGGATTGAGTGTCGACGTCAAAAGCGCCGACCAGCGCGCGATCAGCAAAAGCACAACCAAAGCTGCACCGCCCCAAATCACCACCAAGTCCAAGCGCCCGACGGCCAAAATGTCGCCGAACAGATACGCCATCAAATCAATGCGCACGCCATCGATGAGCGACACAGCCACAAGGCCAAAGGCCAGTGAACTATGCGCCATCACGCCCAGCAAAGTATCCATCGCATAGCCGCGCCCACCGAGTGCGGAGACGGTTATCGCCATGATCAAAGCGACAGCCAAAACTCCGCCGAAAATTGACACATTAAAGGCCAAAGCCAAGGCCACGCCTAAGATCGAGGCATGGGCCGTCGCGTCGCCAAAATAGGCCATGCGGCGCCAGACAACAAAGCAGCCCAAAGGCGCTGCGGCTAAAACCACGCCGAGCCCAGCCAGAGTTGCGCGGACCATGAAGTCATCTAGAAAGGTCATGTGCGTTCCTCGGCTGAGTGGTCATGATCATGGGCACATGAGTCGTCATGTGTATGGCTGTGCTCATGTCGGTAAAGCGCCAATGCACCATGGGTGCCGGACCCAAACAATGCGCGGTATTCGGGGGCAGACACCACCGTTTCAGGCGCGCCTTCGCAACAAATGTGCCCATTCAAGCAAATCACGCGATCGGATGCGGCCATGACCACGTGTAATTCGTGGCTGACCATCAGAACCGCGCAACCATGGGCTTCGCGCACCTGTGCGATTTGCGCGTAAAAATCGGCAGATCCCGGTTGATCGAGACCTTGTGTCGCTTCATCCAAGATGAGAATGTGCGGATCATTGAGCAACGCACGGGCCAGCAAAACACGTTGAAACTGGCCGCCTGAAAGATCGGTCATTTGGCGCGCGATCAGATCGCCGGCGCCTGCTTCTTCTAATGCCCGCGTTGCGACAGCATTGCTGACACGGCGGGGCAGGCTTAAAAAACGGCGCACTGTAAGCGGCAGTGTGGGATCGATGTGCAACTTTTGTGGCACGTATCCGATACGCAAATTTGGTCGGCGCGTGATGGTGCCTGCTGTCGGGGTGATGGCCCCAACAAGCGTACGCAGCATCGTCGATTTGCCCGATCCGTTTGGTCCGACAATTGTGACGATCTCGCCCGAAACCAAGTTCAAATTCACATCATGCAGCGCCACTTTTGCGCCAATGTGCACGCAAACGTCTTTAAGGGATATCAGTGATTCAGGCATTTGAAGCCTCGTGTTTTGGACTGCAATTGGGGCAAAGGCCCTCGGCCTCTAAGATGGCGCGCTCGATGGAAAAGCCTGTTGCAGAGGCGATCTGAGCGAGGCGGCCTTGGGTAAGATCGGTTTCTGCTTCGGCGACGGAATTGCATTCGCGGCAAATCAAGAACGCGGGGGTGTGGACTTCATGCGGGTGTGCGCAGGCGATAAAGGCGTTGAGGCGTTCGATTTTGTGGACAAAGCCATGTTTGGTTAAAAAGTCCAACGCGCGGTAGGCGACGGGCGGCTGAGACCCGAGGTTTTCGTCGCGCAAACGATCTAGAATTTCATAGGCGCCCAAGGCGCGGTGTTCTTCGAGCAAGATCTCAAGCACGCGCTTGCGTACAGGCGTGAATTGCAATCCTGCTGACTGGCAGCGCGCTTCGACCGAGCTGACGGCGTCTGCGACACAAGAGTCGTGGTCGTGTTTGGCAAATCCAATCGGGTCCATGGGGTATCCTTGTTGTCGTGCAAAACGATAGAATTCGCACTCGGTCACATTTAGGGTTGATATGTTATACTATGACATATATCAACCCTTGTTATAATATAACAGGACTTGAAATCATGACTCGAACCCGTGCCGTTTGCTCCGCTTTGCTTTTATCGACCGCGCCAGTGATGGCAGACGTGCCCACTGTGGCGACTGACATTGCACCAGTTCACTCTTTGGCAGCCCAAGTGATGGCTGGGGTGGGCGCGCCGACGGTTTTGATGAAGCAAGATGCCTCGCCGCATGACTATGCCTTGCGCCCGTCAGACGCCAAAAACCTGCAAGATGCGGATGTTGTTTTTTGGATCGGCGACGGTTTGACGCCTTGGCTTGGTGACGCGATCACCACTTTGTCCCCTGACGCGCTATCTGTGTCATTTCTCGAAAGCGCTGTGACTCAGCAGATTGAGTTCCGTGAGGGGCTTACCTTTGAAGATCACGATCATGATGAACATGCACATGATGATGAGCATGAAGACCACGACGATCATGCGCATGAAGACGAGCACGAACATGAACATGAAGGCGATCACGCGGAAGGTCACGAACACGAGGGCCACGATGATCATGATGAACACGAAGGCCACGACGATCACGAGGGGCATGATCACAGTGGTGTAGATCCGCACGCCTGGCTTGATCCTGAAAACGCCATCGCGTGGCTCGGACTGATTGCACAAACGCTTTCGGAACTAGACCCTGCGAACGCAAACACATACGCGGCAAACGCTGCGCGCAGTGCAGCGAATTTGGCAACGCTGACGGGTGATCTGAAAGATCAGCTGTCAGACGATCAGGGCGCCAAGTTTGTCGTGTTCCACGATGCCTATCACTATTTCGAAGCGCGTTTTGGCCTGTCCGCGATGGGCGCCATTTCATTGGGCGACGCAGCCGCGCCAAGCCCTGCGCGTATTTCCAAGTTGCAGGACATGATCAAAGACAAAGGGGTCGACTGTGTTTTGTCTGAACCGCAGTTCAATGCGGGACTCGTGCGCACGCTTCTTGCGGGTACGCCTGCGCATAGTGGAGTGATTGATCCATTGGGGCAGGGGCTTGAAATGGGCGCTGATTTTTATGGCAAATTGATCCAAGGTGTCGCCGATAGCTTTGATGCGTGCAGATAATTCCACATAACCTTGCGCCCTGCCCTTGTTTGTAGGGGGGGCGCGCTTTACATCCTTCTTATGAAGAAATGGATCCCTTTTGTGAAATCGGCCCCACGTGTAAGCGTGGTGCGTTTAAATGGTGCGATTATGACCCGCCAAGGTGGGTTGAATGATCAATCTTTGGCTGCGGCTGTCGAGCGTGCGTTTAAACGCGGCAAGCCTGATGCGGTGGCTTTGTCGATCAATTCTCCCGGCGGATCGCCGGTGCAGTCGTCTTTGATTGCCGCCCGCATCCGTCGCCTGGCCGACGAAAAAGAAATTCCTGTCTATGCCTTTGTTGAAGATGTGGCGGCGTCAGGTGGCTATTGGCTGGCCTGTGCTGCCGACAAAATCTTCGTTGATCACAGCTCTATTGTTGGGTCTATCGGTGTCATTTCGGCTGGATTTGGCTTTGACAAATTTATCGAAAAACATGGTGTTGAGCGGCGTGTTTACACGGCGGGTAAATCCAAAAGTCAGATGGACCCGTTTAAGCCCGAAAATGCCACCGATGTGAAACGGATCAAATCCCTTCAAGTTGAAATTCACGATGCCTTTGTTGCTCATGTCAAAAACGCACGGTCTGAGCGCCTAGATACGGACGCAGAATTGTTCGATGGGTCGTTCTGGACGGGTGCGCAAGGCGTGTCCCTAGGTCTTGCAGATGGCATTGGCCATCTTATTCCCGTGATGAAAGACATGTACGGCGATACCGTTCGGTTTGCCGTTTACGGCCCGAAGAAACCCCTGTTTCAAAGGTTCGGGGCACAGCTGACGTCAGCTTTGACGTCCTCTGTTGAAGAGCAGGCGCTTTGGGCGCGGTTTGGTTTATGACGTGATTTTCAAAATAATCACCTTGTTTCTCGTGGGTATGATGGTACTCGCGCTTATCGGAAAGTTGCGCTTTCCTGGGCAAGAAAAACTCAAAGCGCTGGCCTGCAAAAAATGCGGTCGGTACAAAATCGGTAAAGGCCCTTGTGCCTGCGAAAAAGGCAAACGTTAATGGACTTTATTCTAGCTTGTGTCGGCTTGGTTCTGCTTTTGGTGGCGGGTGACGCGTTGGTGCGTGGTGCCGTTAATCTATCATTGCGGGTCGGAATTCCGGCCCTCATCGTCAGCCTAACAATCGTCGCCTTTGGCACCTCGGCGCCAGAACTTCTCATTGCGATTTCAGCGATTAAAGAGGGCGTGCCGGGTCTGGCCTTGGGGAACGTCATTGGGTCGAACACGGCAAATGTTTTGTTGGTGCTGGGGATCCCTGCGTTGGTTACGACGCTGCATGTCACGGACAATTCGACCCGATCTAGCTATTTGCAGATGATTGCGGCGACAGCGCTGTTTATCGGTTTGGCTGGGTTCGGCGCGTTCACATGGGGATCTGGCCTTGTTTTGTTGGCGGCGCTTTTTGCCATGCTTGGATATGCTGTCTATGTCGCGCGCTGCCATAAACGCGATGCGACTGCGACCTTTGACGACAGCGACGATTTGGATGATCTTGAAGGCGCAGACCCCGATATGCCTTGGTGGAAGATCATCGTGTTTTTGATCGCAGGCCTTATCGGTCTGCCGCTTGGCGCGGAGCTTTTGGTCAATGCGTCAACCAACATCGCGCGCGCATTTGGTGTCTCCGACACGATTATCGGTTTGACGCTTGTGGCTGTTGGGACATCACTTCCAGAACTTGCCACCACAGTTATGGCCGCTTTGCGCAAGCAAGCCGATGTGGCGTTTGGCAATGTCATCGGTTCAAACATGTTCAACCTCCTGGGCATCATCGGCGTTTCGAGTTTGGTGGGCGACTTGCCTGTGGCGCCTGAGCTGATGCAATTCGACATTTGGGTGATGCTCGCGGCGTCTTTGCTGCTCGGTGTATTCGTGCTCAAAAGGATCAATATTACACGTATTTGGGGTGCCGCTTTCTCGGTGCTCTATGTCACGTATATTGTGAGCGTTTTGCTGTAGCGAGACCTGTAGATCGGTCGGAGGCGCGAGGCCAAAGATCCAAACGCCGCCGATGCATGTCTGTATTTGACGCAGCGGTAAGCCGATCTTGATCAGGCACAATCGCGTCAAAACAGGTCTGTGAGCGCCGAAGTTGTGCACCTAAGTTGATTTGGTGCTTCGAATGTAACCAAAATATGAACAAATTCAATGATTTGACCGACTTATGAAAAAAATAACGTTTAATTTCAGAGTGTTAGGTTTCTGCCTAGTTTTTGTGCAAATTAAGGAAGACGCTTGAATTAAAGGAAAAAGCGGCTTTCACGGAGAGTTATCAGCAGAGTTATCCACAGAAACAGTGGATTTGTTTCCTCTTGCTCTCGGTGCGATAAGGTTGCAGCCACCAAGGAATCAAAGGCGATCGAGTATGAGCGAAACCCCAACGGAGCCACAGGAACAACAGATCCCAAAAGGTCACAAAGTGATCGAGGGATACTTGCGTCAAATTGATGGCTCACCTGGTGTGTACCGGATGCTCGATCCGGAGCATAACGTTCTGTATGTCGGCAAGGCGCGACACCTAAAGAACCGTGTGTCGAGCTATGCGCGTCCCCATGGGCACAGCGCACGTATCGCGCGGATGATTTCTGAAACATCGCAGATGATGTTTCTCACAACGCGCACGGAAACCGAAGCTTTGTTGCTTGAGCAAAACCTGATCAAGCAGCTTAAGCCGCGCTACAACGTTTTGCTGCGCGATGACAAAAGCTTTCCGAATATCATGGTCACCAAAGATCATGACTTTCCGCAGATCACCAAACATCGCGGCAAGAAAACCCGCAAGGCGGCTTATTACGGACCGTTCGCGTCTGCGGGGGCAGTGAACCGTACCTTGCACCAATTGGAGCGCGTGTTCTTGCTGCGCAATTGTTCCAACAGTGAATTTGAAGGACGCACGCGGCCCTGTTTGCAGTATCAAATCAAACGCTGCACCGCGCCGTGCGTGGGCAAAATTTCGAAAGAAGACTACCTCGAAATGGTGTCTGATGCGGAAAAGTTTTTGCAGGGCAAAGACAAGGGCATGCAGCAACGTTTGGCGGCGCAAATGCAAGAGGCCTCTGAGGCGATGGAATTCGAGCGCGCCGCCGCCTTGCGTGACCGCATCAAGGCGATGACCCAAGTGCAGACCGCCCAAGGCATCAACCCGCGCACCGTGACAGAAGCCGATGTGATCGGTCTGCATATGGAGGGCGGGCAGGCCTGCGTTCAAGTGTTTTTCATTCGCGCCAATCAAAACTGGGGCAACCGTGATTTTTATCCGCGCATTGCCGCGGACAACAATGCCAGCGAGGTGCTGACCGCATTCATCGGCCAGTTTTACGACAAAAAGGAACCACCGCGCCAATTGATCTTGTCGCATGGCATTGAAGACGTGGATTTGATGCAAGAGGCCTTGTCGGGAAAGCTTGGTCAAAAGGTCGAGATCATTCACCCGCAGCGGGGCGAAAAATCTGAGCTGGTCACCTTTGCTCTGCGCAATGCCCGCGAAAGCCTTGGGCGTAAAATGTCTGAAAGTGCCGCACAGGCCAAGCTGCTTAAAGGCGTTGCAGAGGCGTTTGATTTGCCTGAAGTGCCAACCCGCATCGAGGCCTACGACAACTCACACATCCAAGGCGCGCATGCTGTGGGCGCTATGGTTGTGGCGGGCCCTGATGGCTTTATCAAGTCGCAGTACCGCAAGTTTAATATCAAAGACGAAACGCTCACCCCCGGTGATGACTTTGGCATGATGAAAGAGGTGCTGACCCGTCGTTTTCAACGCCTCCTCAAAGACGACCCAGAGCGCAAGGGCGATACATGGCCCAGTCTGCTGTTGATCGATGGCGGGGCAGGGCAGGTGTCTGCTGTGCAAGAAATCATGGACGAGCTTGGTGTGGCTGACATCGCTATGGTGGGTGTGGCCAAAGGCGAGTTTCGCGATCACGGCAAAGAGGAATTCTACCGCACTGGAAAGCGCCCCATCGCGCTGCAACGCAATGATCCTGTGCTCTATTTCATCCAGCGTATTCGCGATGAAGTCCACAGATTTGCCATTGGCACCCACCGTGCGAAACGCTCAAAAGCGATGATTGCCAACCCGCTTGATGGCGTGCCTGGCGTGGGGGCAACCCGCAAACGTGCTTTGCTGGCGCATTTCGGATCGGCCAAAGCGGTGGCGCGTGCGAACTTGGCTGACCTCAAAGCCGTAGAGGGAATTTCGAGTAAGGTCGCGCAAACTATCTATGACTTCTTCCATGAAGGCGATTGAACGGTTAAAGGTGATCACATGATATGGAACATCCCAAATATTCTCACCGTGTTCAGGCTGCTATGTGCGCCTGCCGTCGCGATCGTCTTTCTGTTTTTGCCCCATCCTTATGCGGATTGGGTGGCGCTGATATTGTTCGGGGGCGCGTCTTTGACGGATTGGTTTGATGGGTTCTTGGCCCGCAGATGGAACCAAATGAGCAAATTCGGCACCATGCTTGATCCGATTGCGGACAAAGCCATGGTCATCACAGCAATCGCGGTCTTGGCGATGAATTTTGGCCCCTCACCGCTGATCATCGTGCCTGCCGCGTTCATCTTGCTGCGCGAGACATTCGTTTCAGGCTTGCGGGAATTTTTGGGCGAAACAGCGGGACTGTTGAAAGTCACGAAGCTGGCCAAGTGGAAAACCACAGCTCAGATGATCGCCATTGCTGTGTTGTTTTCCTATGGGATATTTTCGCATTACTTGGGCATGGGCACGATCGGGATGGATGGTGCCACTATGGACGCCATTCTCGATGGCGAGATGTCCGATGAAACATGGCTGCGGCTGAGCTATTACGGTTCGCTCTGGTCCTATGGTGGCGGCGTTATTTTGCTATGGATTGCGGCGCTTTTGACCGTGATCACCGGCGCAGATTATCTGATCAAAGCCATGCCGTTTTTGAAAGAGGACGCATGATGATCAATGTCGTCTATTTCGCGTGGGTGCGTGAACGCATTGGTGTGCCCCAAGAGGATATCGAGACCTCTGCG
>NZ_JBDMZG010000048.1:0-32844 GCF_039769035.1 Pacificibacter sp. | reverse complement strand
GGGCACGACGAAGACGAAGATGACCACGGTGCGCCTTTGTTGATTGACAGTCATGGCCGCGAAGTCGCCGACCCTGTTTGGGCGCTGTATGCCTATACGATTGCACGCAGTGGCGCGAAACCAACCTTGATTGAGTGGGACACAGACGTGCCAGAATGGTCGGTTCTGGCCGAAGATTGCAAACGCGCTGCCGACGTTCTGACACCGGTGCCAGCATGACCAATACTGTATCACAATCCGACTTCATCACCGCCGCGATGAATCCTGACCAACCAGCCCCAAACGGCATTGTTGGCCCAGACGGTGCGCCCGCGCCCAAGCGGTTTTCCGTCTACAGAAACAACATTATTGTCAGCTTGAAAGACGCAATGTCGGACGGATTTCCTGCGGTGAAGTCCTTGGTTGGCGACGCCTTTTTCGCGGCGATGACCGATGTTTTCATTCGCAAAAATCCACCGCAATCACCGATTTTGGCCACCTATGGCGACAGTTTCGCAGCCTTCATCCAAGACTTTCCCCCCGCCGCCAGCCTGCCCTATCTCAGCGACGTGGCAGCACTCGAATACGCATTGCGCCGCGCTTATCATGCCGCCGACGCACAACCTGTTTCTGCGCAAGAGCTTGAAAACCCGAACGTGTTTTCTGCCAAGATCACCTTTGCCCCTGCGGTTGCCATGCTGACATCAGCCTTTCCTGTCTCGGATATTCGCACCGCGGCCATTGGTGGGCCAAAACCAACAAGTACTGCGCAAGATGTTCTTATTACACGCCCCGATCTTGACCCGATCGCGACGGCTTTTCCCAGCGGAACCTCCGCTATCTTCATTGCGCTGCAAAATGGCATCCCCCTTGGCGAGGCTGTTCAAGCGGCCCCCGAAACGCTCGACCTCACGGCATTCATAGGCGCATTGGTGTCTGGAAACGCCATAACTAAACTGGAGTACGACAATGTTTGACCGCCTAGATCGCGTAAACCAATTCACTGCAACGCATTTGCCTTTGTTGGCGCGGTTTGTCTTTGCGGCAGTCCTTGCACGCTATTTTTGGGCCTCCGCTTTGACGAAGTTGGACGGCGTGTTCACACCCTCACTGGGCGCATATGCGCAGATCTTTCCGCGCCAACTTGAAGCGGCAGGCTATGATGTGTCTGGATTTGGCGCCTTTCATTGGCTGGTCATTATGGCAGGCACCTATGCGGAATTCGTGTTGCCCTTCGTTCTGATCATCGGATTTGCCACCCGCCCAGCTGCCTTGGCCATGGTCGGGTTTATAGTTGTGCAAAGCCTCACGGACATTGTCGGACACAAGGCTGATCCGGCCACGATCGGCATGTGGTTTGATCGCGCCTCTGATGCTTTGATCCTTGATCAACGCGCTTACTGGATGCTTGGTTTGCTCACCCTGATCGGATTGGGCGCAGGTCCCGTCTCAGTCGATGCGCTGATCAAAAAGCGTCTGTCTGGCGGCAGCTAGCGCACAAGGGCAGTTTGCACGTCCTTGCCCCAGCCAAGGTAAAGTTCCCCATCCACCTCGATCACTGGCCGTTTCATCAACGTTGGATGAGCGGCCAAAAGATCAAGCGGATCACGGCTGCGTTCAGCCTCATCCAAGCCACGCCACGTCGTGGACCGCGTGTTCACCAGCGCAGCACCAAAACGCGTGTGAAACCGCTCCAATTCGGCCCGTCCCAACGGGGTCGCACGCACATCAATTAGGTCACAGCCAAGTGCTTTCACCGCTGTGCGACAGGTATCGCATGTCTTGATGCCGTATAATTTGGTCATTGTTGATCCTTTGAAATCCGTCGTCCGTGCTGGTTTGGAGACACAATATCGCAGTAATTTGCCAATAAGCAGCACAATAATGCAGCCTTTACACAAAAAATGACCGTTGTCATAATCTTGTGGCTTGCCTTTATCATGACTTGAGGCAGACTTTACGTGTGACTGCTACCTTCTGGAATTTTCGCTCCTTTCGGAGCAGCTCCCTGATGAGAAGACTTGGCTGCACCGAACGCCCGCACGTTGCGGCATTGTTTTTGAAAGGAGACATCTCATGCCTACAGGCACAGTTAAATGGTTCAACACCACCAAAGGATTTGGCTTTATTGCCCCAGATGAAGGCGGCAAAGACGTCTTCGTTCACATTTCAGCCGTGGAGCGCGCAGGTCTGACGGGCCTCGCCGACAACCAAAAAATCGCCTACGAATTGCGCGAAGGTCGTGATGGCCGCGAATCTGCAAGTGAATTGCAAGCGCTCTAAGGCCCAAACTAAGACTTGAATTTACGCGGCTCCCAACGCATGTAGGGGGCCGTTTCTTTTTGCGCCGAGGAGTGCCCATGCCTACGATTTTATGTTTCGGAGACAGCAACACACACGGCGTTGCGCCCCTCACAGATATCGACAACACAGCCCCCCGCATCGCGCGCAGGTGGCCTGTCGTTATGGCAAACGCCCTCGGCTGGGATCTTGTCGAAGAAGGCCTACCCGGTCGGACATTTCAATTTCCATGTCCAGTCATGGGGCCACATATGGACGGCCGAATTGGCTTGTTCATGGCGCTGGAAAGTCACGGGCCGATTGATGCCATCGCAATCATGCTAGGCACCAATGATCAAAAAGCGCATTTCGAGGCCACGCCCGACGAAATCCTTGCGGGTGCCGCATTCTTTCTCGATGTGTGCTTGTCAGATGAAATGCAAACACGCCATGGCGGGTTCGAACCCATCTTGATCGCGCCTCCTCAACCTGTAGAGCGTGGCCCCTTGGCCGAAGAATTCGCGGGCGCGAATGACAAAGGGCAAGCCGTCACAGACGGGCTGCGCGCCTTGGCCGAAGCGCGTGATGTCACATTTTTTGATGCAGGATCTGATATTGAAACGGCTCAGATTGACGGTATTCACTTTGACGAGGCGTCACACGAGGTCTTGGGCAACGCTCTGGCGCAGTTCATTATTTCAGAAACCGCGCCAGAATAGTATGACAAAATTGAGGTAATGAGCCGTCGGCTCAATCGCCAGTTACGTAATAGCGCGGGTGATCCACACGCCAGCTGCCGCAGATGTCCCTGTCAGCACAGCACCCCAGATTACATCAACCGTGACCATCGTCGAATCCCAGCGCGCCAAAGTTGCGTAATTTGTAAATTCGTATGTGCCATAGGCCATCAGACCAAGCACCGCGCCTTTCGCAAAGACACTGGCGACGGATCCCGCTTGAATCGACGGCCAAGACACAAAGAACAACATCCCACCAATGTAGGCGAGGTAAAACATAGCAGCCGGTCCGACTCTAAAGTCGTCGAGCAACCAGTCGCCAAGCCGTGCTTCAAAAAGCGGTCTCATCACCGTTTTTAGAAACACCGCATCGATGCCGAGAAAGACCACGGCTGTGGATATGTAAAGAATGATAAGCTGCATGACGCCTCCTGTTAAAATGGATACGCGCAGCGATGCGTTTTGGATCACGTTTTCGCAAATAAACTTACGCTTTTTTTCCGCGGTATCAGCGTTTTCGGACCAGTTCGACCAGTTCACATTTTGGATCAGTCGCGCGATGGACGCAGCGCCCGATTTCCACCCATTCTGCCGGATCAAATTCTGGGAAAAAGGTTTCTGCACCTTCCACTTCCAAATCGACTTCAGTGATCAAAAGACGGTCGGCCATCGGCAGCATGGCGTTATAAATACCAAATCCACCCATGCCATACACACGGGCGTAAATGCTTTCCTTCGCAAAGGCCATCGCATCCTCAAGCGTGGCAAACACGTGTTCATGTTCGACACCTTGACTGGAAACAACGAGATTCAATCTGTTTTTCAGCGGCTTAAACGGGAGGCTGTCCCAAGTGTTGCGCCCCATAATGCAAGCGCCGCCCATGGTTTCGCGCTTGAAAAACGCAAGGTCTTCGGGCGCGTACCACGGGATTTCGTTGTCTTTGCCAATCGCCCCATTGCGGTCGCGCGCAACAATTAAAGTAATCATATTTCGCGTCCTTTAAACAGCAACAGGTGCTTTGATCATCGGGTCAGGATCATAGTTGAGAACTTCAAAGTCATCGTATTTAAAATCAAACAATGACTTCACATCTGGGTTGAGGCGCATCTGCGGCAAGGCTTTCGGCGTGCGCGACAGTTGCAAATCAACCTGCTCGAGGTGGTTCGAATAAATATGCGCATCACCGATTGAGTGCACGAAATCGCCAGGCTCATAGCCGGTGACCTGCGCCAGCATCAACAAGAGCATCGAATAGGACGCGATATTGAACGGCACGCCGAGGAACATATCGGCAGAGCGTTGATACAGCTGCAAATGCAGTTTTCCGCCAAGAATTTTAACCTGCCAAAGCGTGTGGCAGGGCGGCAGCGCCATGTTTGGCACATCGGCTGGGTTCCATGCAGACACCATCAAACGACGGCTGTCGGGGGAAGTTTTGATCATATCGAGCAGATTTTGGATTTGATCGACAGAGTTCGCGATAAACAACGGTTCGCCGTTGCGTGTCTCATTGGTTTTTTCAAGCGCAGGGAAACGCCGCCATTGATGCCCGTAAACAGGGCCCAAATCGCCGTTTTCATCCGCCCATTCGTCCCAAATCGAAACGCCGTTGTCTTTGAGGTATTTGATATTGGTATCACCCGCCAAGAACCACAAAAGTTCGTGCATGATTGACCGCAGGTGCAGTTTTTTAGTGGTCACAAGTGGAAATCCATCGGCCATGGAATAGCGCGCCTGCATGCCGAAATAGGAAATCGTTCCGGTGCCCGTGCGATCGGTGGTGTGCTCGCCGTGTTCCAAAATGGTTTTCAATTGGTCGTGATACTGCTGCACCTGTCGCTCCCCTTGTGATGGTGAGATATTTGTAGGGGCAATCTCACAAAGTGCAAAGGGGGTGAGAGCGGTTTGCGGCTAGAAATTCCGAAAGCGTGCGTTAGGGTCGTATCAAACCGAATAAGGGAGAGACCAATGAAATATCTACACACAATGGTGCGCGTGAAGGATTTGGAAAAATCCATCGCATTTTTCGAGCTGCTGGGACTGAAAGAAACACGCCGCAAAGACAGTGAAGGCGGGCGTTTCACACTGGTTTTCATGGCGGCAGAAGGCCAAGAAGAATGCCCTGTTGAATTGACCTACAATTGGGATGGCGACGACGGGCTGCCATCAGATGGGCGTCATTTTGGCCATTTGGCCTACAGCTGCGAGAATATTTACGATCTTTGCCAAAAGCTTATGGACAATGGAATCACGATCAACCGTCCGCCACGCGACGGGCATATGGCCTTTGTGCGCTCACCTGACAATATTTCGATTGAGTTGCTGCAAGAAGGCGAAAGTCTTGCGCCAGCGGAACCATGGGCGTCGATGGGAAACACCGGCCACTGGTAAACTGCGGATTTAGACATAAAAAATAGCGCTCTCGCTTTTTTGCGGGGCGCTTTTGCGGCTAGGTTCGAATTTTGGGGTCTTGTTGGAATTGCGACGGAATGGACGTTCTGTCCAAAATCGCGTCGTTTAGTAGATGTAACGGATTTGATCCGTCCAGTATCGCTCCACGCGGCGCAGTGATGTGTTGATCTCATCAATGCCCATCGGTGTCAAAACGGCCTTTTTCTCTAACCCTTTTGCGTGACGTTCGAAAAGATCTGCAACTGCGTCAGAGACTTGTTTGCCCTTGTCCGTAAGCTTCACACGCACCGATCGTCGATCGACTTCGCACCTTTGGTGATGCATATAGCCCATGTCGACCAGTTTCTTGAGGTTATAGCTGACGTTCGAGCCTTGATAAAAACCGCGCGACTTGAGTTCGCCTGCGGTCACTTCGTTTTCGCCCACATTGAACAAAAGAAGCGCTTGAACGGCATTAATGTCGAGAACGCCGACTCGTTCGAATTCATCTTTGATCACATCAAGAAGAAGCCGGTGAAGCCGTTCGACCAAAGACAGCGCCTCAAGATATTGGCCCATATAGGTGGTTTCATTAGGGTTTGGTATTGGTGAATGCATGCCCATTAATTGCTCCGCTTATTGGTGAATAGGCGTTCAATTTGACCATAATTTCCAAAAATTCAGTTAAACCTGTTCGTATTTTGCCCTGCCCTAAAAAGAACGACAACAGCACGCAATACGGCCATATTCATTAACAAATTCATGCATTTATTAACCACGTTCTGGGGTTTATCACCCGCCGTGTGCAACGCCCTTTTTGTCCGCGAAAGCAAGCAACAGATCTAAGGTCGGTTTCAACTCAGCAGGGACTTCGTGTTGGCCCGTGGCCCAAGCCAAAAGATCTTGGTCGTGTTCAGACATCAACATCTCGAAATCGTCCAACTCTTGCGGTGTCATG
This sequence comes from Pacificibacter sp., assembly GCF_039769035.1. NCBI lineage: Bacteria > Pseudomonadati > Pseudomonadota > Alphaproteobacteria > Rhodobacterales > Roseobacteraceae > Pacificibacter > Pacificibacter sp. Next base: position 26,498 of record NZ_JBDMZG010000048.1, on the reverse strand, counting down.
GTCTGCAAATGTGCGTCCGCATAACCGCCGATCAATAGATCCATTTCTTTGATCCCGCGACGCCAAGCGCGAATTTTAAGGCGTTTGAGGCGGTGTTCGTGAGTCTCTGTGGCGGCAGCTTTTGACATGTGGATCTCCATTTTGACCAGTTTTTGCACTTTGCCCTGCAAATGTGCAAGCGATGTCTTGGCGCTGGGGCCATGCGCGTCTATCTAGGGGTGGAAATTTAATGCAAAAAGGGATTCCTATGCCATTTCTCTCTGACACTCTCGCCCGCGTCAAACCTTCTCCGACTATCGCGGTGACGACGAAGGCACAGGAATTGAAAGCTGCAGGACTTGATGTGATCGGTTTGGGCGCAGGTGAGCCTGATTTTGATACGCCCGACAATATCAAAGACGCAGCCAAGCGCGCGATTGATGCGGGTAAAACCAAATACACCGCCGTTGATGGCATCATTGAACTCAAGCAAGCCATTTGCGCAAAACTGAAACGCGACAATGGGTTGGACTATGAACCCAAGCAAGTTTCTGTGTCTTCTGGCGGCAAACAAGTGCTGTACAATGCCTTGATCGCGACCTGTAACCCAGGCGACGAAGTGATCATTCCCGCCCCCTACTGGGTGTCTTACCCTGACATGGTGTTGCTCGCGGGCGGCACGCCTGTTGCGGTTGAAGGCACACTTGCGAACAACTTCAAAATCACAGCTGAACAGTTGGAAGCGGCGATCACACCCAAAACCAAATGGTTGATTTTCAATTCGCCCTCAAACCCAACGGGTGCTGGCTATAGCCACGACGAATTGAAAGCGCTGACAGATGTCTTGCTGCGCCACCCGCATGTTTGGGTGATGACAGACGATATGTACGAACACCTTGCGTTTGACGGATTCGAATTTTGCACCCCAGCGCAGGTCGAGCCGCAACTGTACGATCGCACGCTGACCATCAATGGTGTTTCCAAAGCCTATGCCATGACAGGCTGGCGCATTGGCTATGCCGCAGGTCCGGTCGAATTGATCGGCGCCATGCGCAAGGTTCAATCACAATCCACGTCAAACCCTTGTTCGGTTTCTCAATATGCCGCCGTTGAAGCGCTGAACGGCCCGCAAGACTACTTGGAAACCAACAACGAAGTCTTCGTACGTCGACGCAATTTGGTGGTCGGCATGTTGAACGAGATCGACGGCGTGACCTGCCCGACACCTGAGGGCGCATTTTACGTCTACCCAGACATTTCAGGCTGCATCGGCAAAACCTCAAAAGCGGGCACGCTCATCACCAATGACGAGGTCTTCGCAACAGCGTTGTTGGAAGAAACCGGCGTGGCCGTGGTCTTTGGCGCAGCCTTTGGCCTCAGCCCCAATTTCCGCGTTTCCTACGCAACATCTGACGAAGCGCTGAAAGAAGCCTGCACACGCATTCAAACATTTTGCGCGTCTCTGACTTAAAATCCACGGTCTGAACTTTGACGCCATCACAGCTTAAAGTTCAGATCCACGATTTTCCAAATCGACCCCAAAAAAGGGAACCCACATGAACTCGTCACTTCCAGAGTACTTTTTTCGAGTGCGTGAAAATGGTGCCACGGTTTTCTTGGTTGAAACAGATAACCCACAGCGGCGCATTGAAATGACGCAGATCGCGGTTTTGAACATCAAAAACGGTGAAATCAAACCGCATGGCGGGCGTGTCCTTTCAAACGAAGATCGTGAAGAAATCGAAGCTTGGATGGCAAAGCGCAAGGTACAATTGGGCCACCGCGATCTAGACGACCTGCATCGCGCGGTTGAGAATCTCAACCTCACAGCTCAGTGGGCCCAATCGCGAGCGACACCGGAACAGCTTGAAGACATCACTGATGAATTGCTGCTGGCAATGCATGACCTGCGGTCCGTTCTGGTGCGCAAAAAAGCGGACCGGATGAGTAACACGCTTCGCGCCGCTAAGACCTAAGTCCAATCAATTTCAGGTCCCCGCGTTGATGCGGGACTTGAAGGCCCAAAAGCGTATCCCCATCAACACCCACGCCATGCTCAAACCGACCAAAAGCCCCACCCAAACACCGGCGGCGCCCCAATTCACAACAAAGCCAAAGACATAAGCGACGGGCAGACCAACGGCCCAATACGAAAACGTCGCTTGCCACATTGGAACGGCCGTGTCTTGCAACCCGCGCAACAGCGACAGGGCAATAACCTGTCCACCGTCAGAGAATTGGAACAAGGCAGAAAACACCAAGAGCAACGCGCCGATTTGCAACACTTCAAGCCGCGCAGGTTCATCTGGTGCGATAAACAGGCCAATCAAAGGCTCGGCAAAGCTCAAGTAAACGGCGCAGGTGATCGCTGCCATGCACATTGACATGACCGACACCACCAACGCACCACGGCGCAAATCGGCTTCGTTGCCACGCCCAAACGCGTTGCCAGCCCGAATGGTAGCAACCTGTGCCAAGCCGAGTTGCATCATAAAGGCGATGGCAGAAAGCTGCAGCGCAATGCCATGTGCAGCCAAGGTGGTGGTGCTGATCCAGCCCATCATAATGGCCGCAACGTTGAACAGGCTGACTTCGGCCAAGGACGTCAATCCAATCGGCAGACCCATTTTGAACACAGTGCCAAAAACATCCCAATCGGGTTTGAACATGTTGCGAAACAATTCGTTCTCCGGCGTGGCGATCTGCGCATAAATGATCAAACCGACCATCATCAGCGTGCTCACAATCAAAGACGCCAAAGCAGCACCAGCAATGCCCATTTCAGGCATGCCAAAGTTTCCGAAAATAAACAGATAGTTGAGCCCTGCATTGACCACCACAGCACCGAGCACAGCCAACAGGACGACGCGGGTGCGCTCCAACGCGGAAAAATATGAGCGAAACACCTGTACGATCAAGGCGGGGATCATTTCAAACCCCGTGATCATCAAGTATGGCTGCGCAAGTGCTGCGATGTGCGGCTCTTGCCCGAGTGCAATCAGCGCCGCCTCAGAAAACAAGAAGATCGGATAGACCAACACCGCAACGATCACCGAAATCCACATCGCCATACGCGTCGAACGGCGCACCAGTGTGGTGTTCTGCGCCCCCAAGGCATTGGCGACGATCGGCATGACGGCAAAGGCAAAGCCACCGAGCAAAATGAAGGTCACAAACCAGTATCCAGACGCAAGCACCAGCGCCGCCAGCTCATCAAGGCCATACCAGCCCATCATGATCACATCCGTCATATGCACGGCAAACTGCGCCAACTGACTGCCAGCAAGTGGCAAGCCAAGCGTCAAGACAGCGCGCACATGCGTGCCATAGCTGCGTTGTGAAAGATCTGGGGTCTGAGAATCAATATGTGTCATAGACAGCCTATACGGTCAAAAACTTAGACCGCCCAGTCAAAAATATGCACGATGCCACGACAATTTGGCATGTGGGTCATCACATTCTGTGACGCAAACACGTCAAAGCCTACACCACGGGCAGCGCTGGCTGCCTTTTAAATTTCAGTGCGCCAATTGTGCACGGGCTCAAAGCCAAGCAAATCTTTGGCCTTTTTGATCGAGAAAAACGTCTCATCCACGTCCATATCACGAGCCTGCGGCACGCCTTGATAATAGCGTTTGATGATCTCGCTGGTGGTCATATCAACGGAATGGCCTTCGTTTGCGGCATTAAAAATTTGAAAGCCCAGCCCATCTTTGTGCAACATCAAATCGACCATTTGCCCCAAATCGCGCGCATCAATGTAGGCAAAGAAATTGCGCCGCCGCATATCCGGATTGGCGATATACGTGGGAAAGTCTTGGGCGTATTCATGCGGCTCGATCACGTTGTTGATGCGAATGCCGTAGATATCGAACCCCGAACGCTGATGAAACGACTTCGCCGTCACCTCGTTCACAACCTTAGACATCGCATAGCTGTCTTCGGGCACGACGGGGTGCTCTTCATCCAAAGGAATGTATTCAGGCTTGCGCTCACCATCGGCAAAACACACGCCATATGTGGTCTCGGACGAGGCGAAGATCACCTTTTTGATCCCCAGCTTCACAGCTGCTTCAAGCACGTTGTAAGTGCTCATGGTGTTGATGCGATAGGTCTCATTGTCAGGTTTGATCAAGATGCGCGGAATTGCGGCGAAATGCACGATAGCATCGAACTTTGGCACGCCTGTTCCGGGGTCCAATTCATCGAAATTTGCGTATGATGTCAGTGCGTTAAACACCTGCCCGCTGTCGGTGATGTCCACAGTCAGATTGTCGACACCCTCGCAGTCAAGCGGCACCAAATCGGCATTCACCACACGGTGGCCCTGCGCCAAAAGATAGGGCACCACATGTTTGCCCGCCTTGCCCGAACCACCTGTAAAAAGAACCCTCATACGAACCTCCCGTTTTATATGCGGCGCCTCAAAAGCGCCTATCGTCTGCGTGCGGGGCGAAGTGTTGCCACGTCAAAACCGTTCCACGTCAAAATATCACGCGCCGCGATGCGTTTGTCCGCCGCGATGCCCAATTCACGGCTGAGAATATGCGCCTTGCCCTGCGGCGTCGCGATCACAGCAACATCATAGGTTTGATCCACCCACAAAACCCAAAGCTCTTCACCTTCAAAGGCAAAGCGCCCCGGCCCAACCCGTTTGGCCACACCATTGCGCGGCGCACCATCGATGCAAGGCCCTTCTGAGAGGATCATATCACCATTTATCTGTTGACTAAACGTTACACCGCCCAGCACGCAGGACGCCCCGTCAGGCACGTAGGCCTCGACCTCGTTCCAGCGCCCCGAAAACTTGACCGGATCGAATCTGGCCAAAGATGACATCGGCACGTCCTGATCGCGTGGGCCGACGCCCTGCCCTGAAGGCGACGTATTTTGCAAACACCCCGCCAAGGTCAAGCTGATCAAACCCAGCGCGAGGCCACGCGCACAGCGCGCGCCCAAGCCGTTTCGGTACCATACAGCACTCACGCTGCGCATTGCCATTAAAACGGCAAAGCGTGCGCGCGATATGCCGCTGCGATGTCTTTCAAAACCTCGTCTGACAACTCAAGCGTTTCACCATCCAAAGATTTCTCAAGCTGCGCCACCGAGGTCGCCCCCACAATCGGCATCACTTCAAATGGACGCGTCATTGTCCACGCAATCGCCATCGATGTTGGGTCCAACCCATGCTTGGCTGCGATATCAACATAGGCTTGCGTCGCAGGCCAAACACTCGGCGTCACACGTCCGCCAAGGTCGCCGTTCATGCCCATGCGGCTTTTTGGATCGACTGTCGTGCCGCCATTGTACTTGCCGGTCAACAGACCGCAGCCCAGACAGGAATAAGCCAGAAGCGAGACCTTCTCATGCACAGCAAATTCGCCCAAATCCGTATCGTACAAACGGCACAGCAAAGAATACTCATTCTGAATGGTTTCCATACGCGGCCCGCCAGTTTCCTCAGCGATTCTAAGCCATTGCGCCATGCCCCATGCCGTTTCGTTCGACGTCCCAAAGGCGCGCACTTTGCCGGCTTTTTGCAACTCCGCCATCGTTTCATTCACGGCACGCATGTTGTCCAAAATCTCTTCCTTGGGCGGTTGCTGGGAAGGATCATAGCTCCAGTGCTGACGGAAGTGGTAAGACCCGCGGTTTGGCCAATGCAGCTGATACAGATCGACGTAATCCGTTTTCAAGCGCTTCAAAGAGGCTTCAAGACGTTCCACAAGCGTTTTAGGCGTGATCCCTTCGGTTCCCAACATGCCTGGTCCTGCGATTTTTGTCGCCAGCACCCAATCCTTGCGTTTGCCAGAACGCGCAAAATATTCACCGATAATCGCCTCAGTGTCCCCCGCAGTTTCCTTGCGGACAGGGTTCACAGGGTACATTTCGGCAGTGTCCATGAAATTGACACCGTCTTCCAGCGCCCGCTCAATCTGAGCGTGCCCTTCTTCCAATGTATTTTGCGTACCCCAAGTCATTGTTCCCAAACAAATTTCAGAAACTTCGATGTCGGTTTTTCCGAGTGTGCGATAGCGCATATACGCCTCCTGCTAAATCTTTTGATCTATTGTTGGCGCCATCCTATTGCGATGCTGGCAGAACTCAAGTGCGCCCGTGGCGCATGCCCCTTGTGCGCAAAAAGATCTTCACGCACCAATCCCCCAAAACGCGTTGTATGGATCAACAATCACACAACAAAAAGACAAGCCTCTGGCCCTTTTGCGCGTGGCACGTTAGGACAAGAAATCAATTTCACATGACCCACCGCAAGGGACACTTCATGGCACGTACGCTCATCACATCCGCCCTGCCGTACATCAACGGCATCAAGCACCTTGGAAACCTCGTTGGGTCACAATTGCCCGCCGATCTTTACGCCCGATACTGTCGTGCGCGTGGGGACGAAGTTCTGTTTTTGTGTGCCACAGATGAGCACGGCACACCTGCGGAAATTGCTGCGCAAAAAGCTGGCAAACCTGTCGATGAATTCTGCGCCGAACTCCATGACGCCCAAGCCGAAATCGCCAACGGCTTTCGTCTGTCATTCGATCACTACGGGCGGTCCTCGTCGGATCAAAACCGCAAGCTGACACAGCACTTCGCCAAACGTCTGTTTGAAGAAGGTCTGATCGAAGAAGTGTCTGAAACCCAAGTGTATTCTGAAACAGACGGGCGCTTTTTGCCAGATCGCTACATCGAAGGCACCTGCCCCAACTGTGACTACGATTCTGCGCGCGGCGACCAATGTGACAACTGCACCAAGCAGCTTAATCCAACCGATTTGATCAACCCACATTCCACCATTTCCGGCGCGACCGATTTGGAAGAACGCGCGACGAAACACCTGTACCTGCGCCAGTCCAAAATGCGCGACGCTTTGAACGCGTGGATCGACGAGAAAAAAGATTGGCCGATCCTTACCACATCCATTGCCAAGAAATGGCTCAACGATGGTGACGGCTTGCAAGACCGCGGCATCACTCGCGATCTCAAATGGGGTGTCCCCGTGCAAAAAGGCGACGCGCCTTGGGAGGGCATGGAGGGCAAAGTCTTCTATGTGTGGTTTGACGCGCCGATCGAATATATTGCGTGTGCCAATGAATGGACCGATGCCAATGGCTTGACGGATGCCGATTGGGAACGCTGGTGGCGCACCGATAAAGGTGCCGACGATGTGCGGTATGTGCAATTCATGGGTAAGGACAACGTGCCGTTTCACACCCTTTCGTTCCCCGTCACCATGCTGGGTTCGAACGAGCCTTGGAAAATGGTCGACTACATCAAGTCCTTTAACTACCTGAACTACGATGGCGGGCAATTCTCGACCTCTCGCGGACGCGGTGTGTTCATGGATCAGGCGCTGTCTATTCTGCCAGCTGACTACTGGCGCTGGTGGCTTTTGTCCCACGCACCAGAAAGTTCAGATTCCGAATTCACATGGGAAAACTTCCAGCAATCCGTGAACAAAGACCTGTCCGATGTGCTGGGGAACTTTGTCTCGCGCATCACCAAATTCTGCCGGTCCAAATTCTCAGAAGAAGTTCCATCAGGCGGCACATTTGGCCCAATCGAAGACGCTTTGATTGCGGATTTGACTGAAAAATTAGAAACTTACAACACGCACATGTCTGCGATGGACGTCCGCAAATCTGCGACAGCGCTGCGCAGCATTTGGGTCGCGGGCAACGAATACCTTCAAAACACAGCACCATGGGCGACGTTTAAAACCGATCCAGAACAAGCTGCCGCACAAGTGCGTATGGGGCTCAATCTGATTGGCTTGTACGCGCGCCTGTCCGCGCCGTTCATCCCTGACACAGCAGAAAAAATCAAAGCCGCGTTGAACATGTCAGACCTTGATCTGCCAACGGATATTGCGGCCACTTTGGATGAATTCAAAGAAGGGCATGCCTTCACCGTTCCAGAGAACTTGTTCGCAAAAATCGACGACGATCAGCGCGCCGAATGGCAAGAAAAGTTCGCGGGCAAACGCGAAGACTAGCCTGCTAAAATGCATGAAAAGTGCAAACAAAGACCCTCGCTCATGCGGGGGTCTTTTCGTTTATTGGTGCGCTAATTTCGCCCTGCCGTTGATCAGTATTCCTGCGGCCAAGGTGCCGACGAAAACACCCCACCGTCGACATACAGCGTTTGGCCTGTGACAAAACCAGCCGCGTCAGATGCCAAAAATACAACTGGACCGGCGATGTCTTGTGGCGTGCCAACGCGGCGCAAAGGTGTTAGCGCCGACCATTTCTCGGAATAGCCTTCGGTTTCGGTCGCCGTGCGCTCTGTGGCAATGGCACCTGGCGCGACGCAGTTGACGCGTATGCCATGGGGGCCAAGCTCCATCGCGGACGCTTTGGTGAACTGCTCAATGCCGCCTTTGGACGCCGTGTAGTCAGACAGGTTTGGAAACCCAAGCTTGTTGCACCCCGACCCAAGATTGATGATCGCGCCGTTTTTGCCCGCCGCAATCATATGTTTCGCCGCAGTCTGTGTGTTTAAGAAACACCCCCGCAAATTGGTGCGAATGACACGATCAAAATCGGCAACATCCAAATCCAACAGCGGCGACCACGTTTGAATACCCGCATTGTTGACCAACACATCTGGCGCGCCACCCATGGCGTTGTCGACATCAACATAAAGCTGTGCAACGTCGCCTTCGTCGCCCGCATCACTTTGAAAACCATAGGCATTTCGCCCAAGCTCTTCCACTTCAGCCAAAAGCGTGTCGACATGTAGGTTGGCCAAAATATAGGTGAACCCGACGTCATAGCCCTGCTCGGCAAACGCCAAAACCAAAGCGCGGCCAATACCGGCATCTCCACCTGTTACAAGTACGCGTCGTGTCATAACCCCTCCAATTTGGACCAACCATGAGCGGCCAAATTCAAACCGTCAAGCGCGACACGGCGCATTTCGGGTGATCGATTTGTGCGTTTAGGAATGTATTTGAGAAAATGGTGCGGGCGGGGGGACTCGAACCCCCACGGGCATACGCCCAACAGATTTTAAGTCTGGTGTGTCTACCATTCCACCACGCCCGCAACCATGTCGCACAACGGCCAATGCCAAAAACAAAAGCCATGTGCAGCGAGATGATGTTTATGCGTTTCAAAGCACGGAGCCAAGCGGTTTTCGTCCTAGTTCGGGCATTGACGCAAATCTGGCGAAGCTTTGTACTTGACCCCAAGCTTTGCTGCGCCAATGTGGTCGCATGTTTCCAATTCGCGATCACAACCCGTCTCGCCGCCCCGCCTATGTCACCTATTGCATCATGGCGCTGAACATCGCCGTGTTCTTGGCGATGTTGCCGTCTTACAGCAACAATCAGGCCCTCTACGATATCTATTCTCAGTGGGCCTTGGTGCCTGCGCGCGTATCGTCTGGCGACGGATCCTACACCTTTATTTCGTCAATGTTTATGCACGCTGGGTTCATGCATTTGGCGGGCAACATGTTGTTCCTTTGGATCTTTGGCGACAATCTTGAAGATGAAATGGGGCACGGAAAATATCTGGGGTTCTACCTTTTTTGTGGCGTTGCAGCAGGCGTGGCCCAATTCATGACAGGCACCACATCGCGCGTGCCAATGGTGGGCGCATCAGGGGCGATTGCCGGTGTTATGGGCGCTTACTTGCTGTTGTACCCCAAGGCAAAAATCGACATCTTGTTGATTTTTATAATATTTTTCAAAGTTTTTACCGTCCCTGCGTGGGTCATGCTTGGCATTTGGGCCGTGCTGCAACTGTTTGGCGGCATCTCGGCGACCGAAGCAGGTGGCGTCGCCTACATGGCGCATTTGGGAGGATTTGTGGCTGGGATCATTGTGGTGTATCCGCGTTGGCTGGCTTTGGGAGGGCGCGCCTATTGGGGCCGCACCTTTGGCCACCCCGACCATCCAGAAGCCGAATACAGATTTGTTAAAACATCCGTTCCGGTCGTGCGCCGCCGTAAGTAAAGCGACCGTGCAGGCGTCATTCCCCAAAAGGGATGTGCCGCGCTTGGAATGAGGCCAAAAAAAATGCGCGCTCAAATGGCGCGCATTTTGAAATTTCAAAAGATCCGCGCGTTATGCGTTGCGAATTACAGCTGCAAAACGATCAAACATAGCTTCGTTTGCACAGATCACTTCGCCCTCACCCAAAATCGAATTGCCAGGTGTGATTGGCTCAACAAAACCGCCAGCTTCTTTCACCAAAAGGATACCCGCTGCGATTTCCCAAGTTTTTCTGCGACGTTCCCAGTAGCCATCGAAACGGCCTGCTGCGACAAACGCCATATCTAGCGATGCGGCACCCCAGCGGCGCACGCCCGCACAGGCTGGCAAAATACGCGCAAGATCTTTGAGAGTGTCAGGCAAATCGGCCTTGCCGCCATTTGGCAGGCCAGTGGCAAAAAGACCTTCGTTCAATTTGGTGCGGCCAGAGGCGCGAATACGTGTGTCGTTCATCCAAGAGCCTGCGCCCTTTTCAGCCCAGAACAGTTCGCCTTTTGCAGGATCAAACACAACGCAAGAAATCACTTCGCCTTTGTGCTCAAGCGCGATGGACACAGCCCAGTGCGGCAAACCGTGCAAGAAGTTTGTGAGACCATCAAGCGCAGAGACGATCCAACGGCGGGTTGGGTCCGCGCCGTCAACTTCTTTGCCGTCACCGGAGACATAGCCATATGTTGGGCGTGCTTCCATCAGCGCTTCGCGGATAATTTCCTCTGCGCTGATTTCTGCCTTGGCGACAAAGTCGTTGGCCCCTTTCGCGGAGACCTGAAGGTTTTCCACCTCACGAAAGTCTTTGACGAGAGAGCGACCTGCCGCACGTGCGGCTTTGATCATGACGTTTTGGTTTGCACTGCCTAGCATGGGTATCCGGCTCCGAGAATGTTCAAGTGCTGCGTATACGCACAAGGACCCGCGCTGCCAAGGGCTTGCGGGTCAGTTTTATGGTTAGAAATAGGCAAATTTGCGCCTTTATCCGCGCTGAAGTTTCACAGCTTCGGTTTTGGCGATGCGAATGAGATGCGCCATATAGGGTTTCGAGACATCATCATCACGCACGGCCGCATACAAACGCCGCGTTTTCCCTGTGGCTGTCAGGGGTAAAACCGCATATTCGTCACTGTCGCGGATGTCGCGCATCACCCAATCTGGCAGAACTGCAACGCCGCGATTGGATGCGACCAGCATCATGATCACATCGGTCAATTCCACTTGGCGCACATGTGCGGGGGACACGCCTGCGGGCGTCAGCAGTTCTTTAAACACATCCAAACGGGCGCGATCCATCGGATAGGTGAACAGCGTTTGATCTGCAAAGTCTTCGGCCTCGACATAGGTTTGATCCGCAAGATGGTTTTTGCTGGAGCACACGAACATCGGCGAATAATCGAACAGCGGCACATAGGTGACGCCTGTCGGCACGTCAGGATCAGATGAAATCACCAAATCCACCTGTTCTTTTTCCAGCGCTGTCATCGCGCCAAACGCCAGCCGCAGGCGAATATCCACATCCACATCTGGCCAAGCTTTACGGAATTGATTGAGCACTGGCATCAACCAGTCGAAACAGGCGTGGCATTCAATGGCGATGTGCAAACGCCCCTTGGTGCCATCCTCAATGCCTTTAAATTCGTCCTCAATGGCCTCGATACGGGGCAAGACATCTTCGGCCAAGCGCAACAGTTTCATGCCCGCAGCGGACAGTTTCAAAGGTTTCGAGCGGCGCACAAACAATTCAACGCCCGCTTGATCCTCAAGCCCTTTGACCTGATGCGACAGTGCGGATTGCGTGATGTTCAAACGATCTGCAGCGCGAGCCAAGCCGCCCTCTTCAAAGATCGCTTTTATGGTGCGCAGGTGGCGAAATTCCAAATGCATATGTGAGCGCCATTCATAATGGTGTTGAGAACTATGAATTTGTCTCACATGGCGAGACATGACACAAGGTGCCCAACAACATAAGGACGACTGCTATGACCAAAACGCCAAATATCTCATTCGAATTCTTCCCACCGAAGAATATGGCGGCCACCTTTGGTCTGTTCGAAACTGTGAACGCGTTGCACGATCTCAAACCTGGTTTCGTTTCTGTGACATACGGTGCAGGCGGCACGACACGCACATTGACGCACGAAGCTGTGGAATTGCTGCACAAGAAATTCGGCCTGAACGTGGCGGCGCACCTGACATGTGTGGATGCAACTAAAGAAGAAACGCTGGCCATCGCTGACGCTTATCATGCGGCGGGCGTCTCTGAAATCGTTGCCTTGCGCGGCGATCCCCCGAAAGGCGCAGGCGGCTTTACACCGCACCCAGAAGGATTCGCAAACTCGATTGAGTTGATCGAAGCTCTGTCTAAAACGGGTAAATTCAAGCTGCGCGTTGGCGCCTACCCTGATCCGCACCCAGAAGCGGCTGACGAAAACGCTGATGTGAAATTCCTCAAACGCAAGTTTGACGCTGGCGCAGACAGTGCCATCACGCAGTTCTTTTTCGACCCTGACACGTTTTTCCGCTTTCGCGACCGTGCTGTGGCGGAAGGCATCACAGGTCAAATCCTGCCTGGCATTTTGCCAATCGGCAGCTGGAACGGTGTGAAGAAATTCGCGCAATCCTGCGGCACACCTGTGCCGACGCACCTTGACGAGCTTTATGCAAAAGCAGGCCAAAACGCCGAACAACTGTCCATCGATCTGGCGACAGACATGTGTGAAAAACTGATCGCTGGTGGCGTTGACGATTTACACTTCTACACGCTCAACAAGCCGAACCTGTCAAAAGCCGTGTGTGCTAACTTGGGCGTGACGACTGCTTAAGCGCGACCGAGCCGACCCGATCGGCCAGCAATAATTATGACAACGCGCGTCTGGAAACAGGCGCGCGTTTAGCGTTTTACGGCCGGATGAATAAGCTCAGACGGGTCTGCCCCGACAGTCCGCTGTTTGCGCAGCCAAAAGAACTTGCCCCAGCCTTTGTTCATGCCAATGGAGCGGCCATGCGGGTCTGCCAAATAGCGCATCCGCCACCCGTGCGGAAGTTCAAGCCCCGCTTGCTCGGCCTTATCCAGCATCCATACCAAGGTCGCATTCGACAATTTGCGCTCAGGATTATGCCCCGACAATTGCCCGCCAACATCGCCATGCGAGCCAGGAAACCACATCTGTTGCAGCACCTGATCTGACGCAGGATTGGTTTCAAACATCACCGGATCATAGGCCTTGCGTCGCTCATCATAAGCAAGAACATGATAGGCCCTGAGCGCGCACCGCGGTGGAAGCTTGTCATGGAATTCGTGATAAACCTTTGAAAAACGCCACAAAACGGGAAAGTGCATCCCAACGGCCGCAACCGTATCCCACACCCCAAGCATGTCGATGACAATGTCTTTGTGGCAATGTTTGGCAGAAAACGCAGCCGCCGCGGCACTGCTGGGATCGGATTGATAATGGCGATACCCCGTCACGATATTGCGCACCGTGGCTTCGCTGCCTTTGAGCAACCCAATCCGGTCAATGAACCCCGCTAAAGACCGCACCGCATAGGCACCGCGCGAATACCCAAACAGGAATATTTTGTCACCGGAGCGATACCTTGAAGCGAGTTCGCCATACACTCGTTTGATTTGTTCGTTGATACCGCGCCCTTCGACAACATCCATGGTGTCTTCGAAGCCGTCCCATTGAATGCCCGCTTCGTAATGAAGCAACATATTGGGGCCATCTGCGCCTGACTTTGCCATATCACGACACAATTTAAAGGTCAGTCCCGCGTTGGTCTCGAACCCCTCATCGAGCGATGACAACGTTCCGTCCATAATAATCACGTGCGTGATGGGGCCACGCCCATGCACCGTTTCGGACGAAGTAACTTTTCTTTTAAACTCAAATAGATGCCCCAAACGGGTGAGGACACTATCTTTCTGCTGCACTCTCAAATTCCTTCAACATATCCTGCGCAACCGATTTTGTGGCCGTATCGTAGCCACGCATAAAAACGGCCCCTGCGCCCAAGATGATCGGGCAAAGGGGCCGTGTAAAGCCAATTGATTGTGACTGCGTGACAGCAGATTATGCGTAGAGGACGTCTTGCGCGTAATCAGGCTTCACCAAGCTCTGAACGGTTTCGATGGTGATGTTGCCAAATCCGTTGAACCGCGTCGCTGTTGCGATGGAATAGGCGCCGCAGCCTGCGAAAACCACGTGGTCTTCTTCTTCCATATCCGCTGGGAACCCTAGTTCAGACGGCAGTTTATCAGTGCTGTCACAGGTCGGGCCAAACACAGTGCGCATCACAGGCGCACCTTGGCGGCGGTTGCCAAACGGACCGTAAGCTTCGATGCGGTCGATCACGCCAACCAGATGCAGCTCAGACAGACCGCCATAAATACCGTCGTTCAAAAACACATGCGCGTCGTCGCGGATGGCTTTCACACGGGTGACCAATGCATAGCTTTCCGCCACAAGCGCACGACCCGGCTCACAGATCAACGCAGGACGCGCATCGCCAAAGGCCTCATCTGTGACGCGGTCGATCAAAGCGAAAGTGGCAGAGAGTTGCGGGCGGATGTCATTCAAACGGTGCGATGGAAACCCACCGCCCACATTCAAACGATGGATGTGCACACCCGTCACCTTCGCGATTTCAGCGGCGGTATAGATGTAAGTTTCCCACGCTTTCGGATCAGTGCACTGCGTGCCCGGGTGGAAATTGAGCGACACATCAAAGCCAAGTTGATCCGCGAGCGTCACAAGCTCAATCGCCTTTTCAACAGTCGCGCCAAATTTGGCACCAAAATTGTAGGCCGCACCTTCAACAGGCAATTTAAACCGCACAGCGATTTCAACACCATCCGCAGGCACCAATTGGCCCAGCTTGACCAATTCAGAGTGGCTGTCGACGGAATAGGATTTCACGCCCAGCGCAACGGCATGTTTGATTTCAGAGCGCGAGCGCACTGGATTGTTGTAGTGCAAAGCTGCATTTGGGGCCAAACGCGCGATGGTGTCCATCTCAACAGGAGAGGCCACATCAAAGCCGTTGATGCCGGCTGCAATCAGGTTTTCAAGCACTTCTTCGGACGGATTCGCCTTAACCGCATAGGTCACCATCCCTGGGAATCCGTTCAAGAATTCATGAGCACAGGCCTGAAGCGTTTCAGGCGAAAAGAACATAACCGGATGATCCGGAGAGTGAGTACGAAGAAAGTCCGCAGGCGATGCCCACAGTGTATTAGAGAGCCCCATTAGCGTATCCTCACCAACAGTTGCAGCCACTATCTTACCCGGGATGTCCGGTTGGGAATGCGCTTACGCGTTAATCCAAACCAGGCCAGGTACAAGCGTCACCGCTGCCCTTTGATCCTGAAACAGTAGAGTGTGTATGCATCGTCATTTCACCGAAAAAAAGAGTTAAAACGTACAGAATTGCGGTTAAAATGTAAGGTATTGCGGTTAAATTGATAAGTCACTAGAAGTGACGTGAGGGCAGATCCTTACTGCCGCCAGTTACACCGCCAATTACAAGGGGACGCGCATGGACGATTTAGACCAAAAGATTCTCGCCGCCATGGCCTCTGATTCATCCACCTCCGTGTCACGTTTGGCGCGGCGGTTCAAAGTGGCGCGCTCAACTGTGCAGGCGCGCCTTGAAAAATTGGAAACCAACGGCACCATCGCAGGATACACGATCAAGCTTGGCGATGTCGCCTTGGCACGCAGAATTAAAGCCACGGTTTTGGTCTATTGCGAGGCGCGGGCCTCGGCTGGCGTCGTGGGCAAACTCAAAAACATCCCCGATGTCGAAATGGTCGCGACCTCAACGGGGCGTGTTGATTTGATTGCACAAATCGCTTGCGGCACCACCGAGGACATTGATCAAACCCTGAACGACATCACCGCCGTCACGGGCGTGCAAGATATCGAAAGCCTGATCCACCTCAGTGTGAAATTCGACAGATCGATCTGATCGCAGGGCTGCATTCTGCGCACCGCGGCGCGTCTCATGGGCCGCCAAGCGCCCTCATATTTCCACCGCCCCGCCCATTTCGCACGTATTTGTATGATTTGAGGGCAAAGATCGTCAGGTTTCGCCCTTTCCCTTACCGTGACCGCGCGGTACAAATCGCGCAACAGGAATGACGTATTAGGCGGCCTCACATGACTATGGACAAAACGTTCGACGCGAAAGCGGCAGAAAAGCGGATTTACGACGACTGGGAAAAGGCTGGTGCTTTCAAAGCCGGTGCCAACGCCTCACGCGATGACACTTTCACCATCATGTTGCCACCGCCCAACGTGACAGGCGCTTTGCACGTGGGCCACGCCTTTAACCATACTTTGCAAGACATCATGGTGCGCTGGCACCGGATGCGCGGCTTTGACACGTTGTGGCAGCCTGGCCAAGACCACGCTGGCATCGCGACGCAGTTGCAGGTCGAAAAGAAATTGATGGCCGATGAGGGCAAGAAACGCTCTGATCTGTCACGCGATGATTTCCTGTCCCGCGTGTGGGATTGGAAGGGCCAATACGGCACCACCATCGTTGAGCAAATGAAACGCTTGGGCAATTCCTGCGACTGGTCGCGCAATGCGTTTACCATGTCTGGCGCGCCAAACGCCCCTGCTGGTGAAGAGGGTAATTTCCACGACGCCGTGATCAAAGTCTTTGTCGAGATGCACTCCAAAGGTCTGATCTATCGCGGCAAACGCCTGACCAACTGGGACCCGCACTTTGAGACCGCGATTTCCGATCTCGAAGTGGAGAACATCGAGGTCGCAGGCCACATGTGGCACTTCAAATACAAGCTCGCGGGTGGGGACACCTACGAGTACGTGGAAAAAGACGAAGACGGTAATGTCACTCTGCGCGAAACCCGCGACTACATTTCCATCGCCACCACGCGCCCCGAAACCATGCTCGGCGATGGCGCGGTTGCCGTTCACCCCTCTGATGAACGTTACGCGCCCATCGTGGGTAAAATGGTGCATCTGCCGCTTTGTGATCGTTTGATCCCGATTGTGACAGATGAATACCCTGACAAAGACTTCGGCTCTGGGGCTGTGAAAATCACCGGCGCGCATGATTTCAACGACTACCAAGTCGCGAAACGCTGCAAATTGCCGATGTACCGCTTGATGGACCGCAAGGGCGCGATGCGTGACGATGGCGACAGCTATGAGGCGTGCGTGCATCGTGCGCGTGAGATCGCCACTGGGGTTGAGGCCACCGAGGCCGAGATCGACGCGCTGAACCTTGTGCCGGAAAAATACCGTGGCATGGATCGCTTTGATGCGCGCAAAGCTGTGATTGCTGACATCACCGATGCTGGCTTGGCCGTGATGCACACTGTCACCAAGAAAGTGAAAGACGATGAGGGCGTCGAGACGGAAGTGTCTGAAGTCGTGCCTTTCGTCGAAAACAAACCAGTGATGCAGCCCTTTGGTGATCGTTCCAAAGTGGTGATCGAGCCAATGCTGACGGATCAGTGGTTTGTCGACGCAGAGAAAATCGTCGGGCCTGCACTGGACGCCATTCAAACAGGCAAGACCAAAATCATCCCAGATTCTGGGCGCAAAGTGTACAACCACTGGCTTGAGAACATTGAACCATGGTGTATCTCGCGTCAACTGTGGTGGGGTCACCAGATTCCGGTTTGGTATGACGAAGACGGCACAGAATACTGCGCCACATCCGAAGATGAGGCCGTCAAACTTGCGGGTGGCAAAACACTCACCCGCGACCCTGACGTGCTCGACACATGGTTCTCTTCCGGCCTTTGGCCTATCGGCACGCTGGGCTGGCCTGAGTGGGATGAGAGCACCTCGAAATACTTCTCGACAGACGTGTTGGTCACAGGCCAAGACATTCTGTTCTTCTGGGTTGCCCGCATGATGATGATGCAATTGGCGGTGGTCGACGAAGTGCCGTTCCACACCATCTACCTGCACCAGCTCGTGCGTGACGAGAAGGGCAAGAAGATGTCCAAGACCACGGGCAATGTCATCGACCCTTTGGAAATCATTGACGAATACGGCGCCGATGCGCTGCGGTTCACCAATGCCTCCATGGCCGCCATCGGTGGGGTTTTGAAACTGTCCGAAGACAGCATCAAAGGCTACCGCAACTTTGGCACCAAGCTTTGGAATGCCGCGCGCTTTGCCGAAATGAACCAAGTGTTCGAGGTCTACGACCCATCTGTGATGCCGTCCCCCGAGGCGACCGTGAACAAATGGATCATCGGTGAAACCGCAAAAGTGCGCGCCGAAGTGGACGCCGCAATTGAAGCCTACCGTTTCAACGACGCCGCCAATGCGCTTTACGCCTTTGTGTGGGGCAAATTCTGTGACTGGTACGTGGAGCTTGCGAAACCCTTGTTGTTCGCAGAAGACGAAGCGGTTTTGGCCGAAACACGCCAAACCATGGGCTGGGCGCTTGATCAGGCGCTTATCATGTTGCACCCGTTCATGCCCTTCATCACCGAAGAGCTGTGGGGCACCGTTCAAACAGATCGCGGGCTTTTGGCCGTCACCGATTGGCCGACTTATGGCACTGATTTGGTCGATGCAGATGCAGACCGCGAAATGAACTGGGTGATCAATTTGATCGAACGCATCCGGTCCTCACGCGCCGAAGTGCATGTGCCTGCGGGGCTGAAAATCCCGATGGTGCAGGTTGAATTGGACGCGGCAGGCAAAACAGCTTGGGCCAACAATGAGGCGCTGATCATGAAGCTCGCGCGCGTTGACAGCCTGACTGTCGGCCCCATGCCAAAAGGTGCGATCACCATTCCGGTTGAGGGCGGCACATTCGCGCTGCCACTCGAGGGTGTGATTGATATTGCTGAAGAAAAAGCACGGCTTGAGAAAACCATGCAAAAGCTGGCAAAGGAACTGGGCGGTCTGCGCGGGCGTTTGAAAAACCCGAAATTCGCAGCCTCCGCCCCAGCCGAGGTCGTGGCAGAAGCCCAAGCCAACTTGGCTGCTCGTGAAGATGAAGAGGCTAAATTGCAAGCCGCACTCGCGCGTTTAGCTGAAATTGGCTAGGCTTTTCCAGCTTTAAAAATAACAAACGGGCGCAGAGGAAACTTTGCGCCCGTTTTGTTTGAAAGTGTGCTGCCTGACAAAGATGATATCAGTGCACGATACGATCTATGGCCCGCATCGCGCCTAAGGATTTGTCGTACACAAGCGTCAAAACACGTCGCGCAGGCTGTGTTTTCAGCGCAGCCGCGACTGGCGGCAAGCTGCGCACCGTTGTGGCGGCGACCGCCGTTGCAAGAAATCTACGTCGATTAAGCTGGGTCATATCTGGCCCTCCTATGTCTTACATACAACATATGGTAGCCCTGCTGACCTATTTCAAGAGATGTGCCTTCCAAAGGGTTGCGACCTACGGTCAAATCAGGCACAAAAACCGGCATGACAGATACACGCCTCACTCCGCTTGCCGCCGCCCTACCCTCCACCATTCCCTTCGTTGCACCTGAAACGATGGAAGCAGGCCGAGGCGCCCCGTTTGACGCGCGTCTTGGCGCAAATGAATTGTCCTTTGGCCCCTCGCCCAAAGCAACTGCGGCCATGCAAACCGCCCTAAACGGTATTTGGAAATACGGCATACCAGAGAATGAGCCGCTGCGCTCGGCCTTGGCGGCACGGATCAACGTCGCACCAGAAGCCATCACCATCGGCGAGGGAATCGATGGATTGCTGGGAATTTTGGTACGTCTTTATGTGGGTGCAGGTGATGCGGTGGTGACCTCTGACGGGTCTTACCCGACGTTCAACTACCATGTCGCAGGCGTTGGCGGCGTGCTGCACAAGGTACCCTACAAAGGCGACTTTGAGGACCCCGAGGCATTGATTGCCAAGGCCACAGAGGTCGGCGCAAAACTCGTCTACTTGTCCAATCCGAACAATCCGATGGGCACAGTGCATTCCGCAGATGTGGTTCAAGCCATGATTGACGCCGTGCCAGACGGCTGCCTGATGGTACTGGATGAGGCCTATACCGAATTTGCGGCTGACAGCACCGCGCCAAAGATCGACACAACGAACACCAATGTGATCCGCTTTCGAACCTTTTCAAAGGCTTACGGCCTTGCAGGTGCGCGGATTGGCTACGGCATTTCTGATCCTGAAATCATCAGCGGCTTTGACAAAATTCGCAATCATTTCGGCGTCAATCGCATCGCGCAAGCGGGTGCGTTGGCAGCCCTGCACGACAGCGCCTATCTGTCCGTGACACTTGAAAAGGTCGACCAAGGCCGCGCGCGTATTGCACAAATCGCACGTGACAATAGTCTGACGCCGCTCGCGTCGTCTGCAAACTTCGTCACGATTGATTGCGGGCGCGATGGCGATTTCGCGCGTGCCCTTGTGGCCGCGCTCAATACGCGTGGCGTGTTTGTACGCATGCCAGGCGCCGCCCCCATGGATCGTTGCATTCGCGTATCTGTTGGCTTGCCTGCCGAACTTGATATCTTGGCCGAGCGCCTGCCATTAGCGCTTGGCGATATCAGTTAGGCGCAGCAGCCACCGCCGCTTTTTGCCTCTGGCGTCACGGCTTTGCCAGCAGCTTTGGCCAAAAACGCCGTCGCAGCCGTCACACCGCCGGAGCTGTGCGGAATATCCAATGCGACGAAAGCAGTCTCGATCGCGCCGATAACCCCCAGCACCATTTGCGCATTCAAGTGGCCCATATGGCCGATGCGGAAATAGCCGTGCCAAGCGTCTTCGTCCCAATCAGCCATGCCAAGCGGAATGCCCAAAGTGACACCCATGTGCTCCGTCAACCAATCACGCAAGCGCGTGCCGTCAGGCTCATTGAGGCGCAGCGCGGTCACCGCGTGGGAGCGCAATTTGGGATCTTCAACGTTCAGCTTTAGCGCGCCAGTTTGCCCCCAAACATCAACAGCTGCCCAATAGGCCCCCGCCAGAGCGGCATGGCGCGCATGAACATTGTCCATACCTTCTTCGAGCAACATGTCGACCGCCGTGCGCAAGGCATACAGATGTTGTGTGGGCGGTGTGCCACCGAAAAATTCGTACAAGTGTTCAGGGGCGCTGCGCAGCGTCCAATCCCAATACGGCGTACGCATATTGGCCGACTGGCCCGCTTTCATTGCTTTGTCTGACATCCAAATAAAGCCCATGCCCGCAGGTGTCATAAGCCCCTTTTGCGACGCGGCAATCGCCACATCAACGCCCCAAGCGTCCATTTCAAACGTTTCACATCCCATTGAGGCCACGCAATCCACGGCCAAAAGCGCGGGATGGCCTGCGGCATCCATCGCCTTGCGCACAGCCGCGATATCGTTGCGCAGCGATGTGGCAGTATCAACATGGGTGACAAGAACGGCTTTGATGCAATGGTCTTTATCGGCTCGCAAAGCCTGCTCGATTTTCAGCGGATCAAGGCCGTCCGTTTTGCCGAACTCCAACCGATGAACCGTGGCGCCCAAGCTTTGCGCAACATCGCCCCAGCCGTCGCCGAACACACCTGTTTGACAGACCAAAACCGTGTCACCGCGCGACAGCATATTGGTCAGCGCAGCCTCCCAAATCCCATGCCCGTTGGCAATATACATCGCGACATGATGCTCGGTGCCCGCAATTTTTTTAAGGTCCGGCACCAGCCCATGCGCCAAATCCACCAGCTCGCCCGTATAGATATTCGGCGCAGGGCGATGCATCGCCTGCAAGACAGGATCAGGGATAACCGAGGGGCCAGGAATGGCAAGATAATGACGGCCGTTTGCGAGAGACATATGCATTTCCTAAGATGTAATTTCTTAAGCGGTAGCGAGCCTAGATCGAATGGTCAATTGGCATGGTTAATTTTTCCAATTTGCCGCACAGCAGTATGATCCATCGCCGCAAATGACGCCATATCGGCACGCATTCAGTCGCTTGCGACGGTTCGCGATTAAAGCTACACACGTCGGGCAGGATTTCCAAAAGAGGCATTATGTCCAAGACACTTAAACAACGGTTCAAAGATCTTGAATACGGTCGCGTCGGCTCTTTTGGCAATGATGTATCAACGCCTCGAACACGCCGTTTGGCGTATTGGCACTTTCAGTTGTTCGATCATGCCTTTTTACGTGGGCTTTGGACCAATTTAGCAGAAATTGCACCTGGTGTGTGGCGGTCGAACCAGCCCTCACCAAGAAGGATCGAGACCTACAAAAAGATGGGTATCAAAACGATCCTGTCTCTGCGTGGCAATCCCAACAGCCCGATCAGCTTTATGCTGCTGGAAAAACAAGCCTGCGCAGATCACGGCATTGAGCTTGTAACAACCAGCCTGAGCGCGCGTAGTTTGGCGGACAAGCAAATCTATATTGACCTTTTGGACTTGTTGGACACGCTTGAACCGACGTTTTTGCTGCATTGCAAATCTGGTGCAGATCGCGCTGGATTGGTGTCAGCTCTCTATCTTTTACATGTCAAAGGTGCACCACTGGACGAGGCGCGCAAGCAGCTAAGTTTGCGATTTATGCATCTTAAAAGCACAAAAACCGGTATATTGGACCACCTTTTGAACTGCTACGAAGCAGACATCAAACGTCTTGGGCCGACGCCCATTCGTGCGTGGTTCGAGACGCACTATGACAAAACGGCAATTTCTGAGAGCTTTAGCCCGCTTTGGAAGTACTCATAAGTGCCCTATACTGTTTGACGTGGCTTCGGTCCATTTTGCAGCCATCTCACAGTGCCGTTTCATTACGCTAGGACTATAAATGAGTGACAAAAATCAAAGAGCGCCAAAGTCTACCAAAGTCTTGATGGGCTGGTTTTGGAAAGCGTATTTACGCCAATCAACGCCAACACTGTTTGCCGCCTTCGCCTTCATGGCTGTTGAGGGGGCAATGCTGGGTGCGCTGAGCTATTTGATTAGACCGATGTTTGACACATTTGCGTCTGCGGACAGCGCGTCTTCAATCACCTGGGTTGCCTTTGCCTTGATGGGTGTGTTCATTTTACGCGCGGTGTCGTCATTCGCACAACGTGTCCTGATGACAATTGCGCGCGAACGGACCTCTGCACGCGTGCAAACGGCGCTGGTGCAACACATCTTAACATTGGACGGCCCATTTTTTCACAAATACCCACCAGGGGTTCTGATTGAACGAACACGGGGCGACAGCCAGCTGGTGTCGTCGTTGTGGGGAGATTTATTTACGACTTTGGGGCGCGATATCATTGGCCTTGTGTCATTGCTAGCGGTTGCGATTTACACTGATTGGGTGTGGACGCTAATCGTCTTATGCGCAGCACCTTTGCTGATCTGGCCAATCTCGACACTGCAAAAGCTTGTGCGCCGGACATCATATGATGCGCGTGAAAAATCATCATTGGTTTCGAACCGTTTGGATGAAGTTTTTCATGGCACCACGTCGATCAAATTGTCTGGCACAGAAGCGCGTGAAACAAACCGCTTCAGCTCGGCCATAAATGCATTTGTACGCGCTGAATTGCGCGCTGTGCGTGGCCAAGCCGCGATGCCGTCCTTGGTGGATTTGGTCGCAGGCATCGGGCTATGTGCAGTGCTGTTTTATGGCGGCGGACAAATTATCAATGGCGAGAAAACCATTGGTGAATTCATGTCCTTCTTCACCGCGATTGGCTTGATCATTGACCCAGCCAGACGTTTGGGGATGTCTGCTGGCATTTGGCAACAAGCCATGGCGCCGATTGAACGTCTGCACGAAGTGTTCTTGCAAAAGCCAACCATCGCGGACCCAATCAGCCCTAAGGCGCTGGCGCGTCCCGCATCTAAAGCCGATTTTGAACTGCACGATGTGACGTTTTCCTATACAGATGCGCCGGTTTTGCGCGGCACGACGTTCACCGCGAAAGCCGGCGAAACCACGGCCTTGGTCGGGGCCTCTGGCGCAGGCAAGTCAACGATATTTAGCTTGCTGACACGGCTTGCGGATGCCAAGTCAGGTGAGATCCTGCTGGGCGGTGTGCCAACGACTGACCTCAAGCTGGCGGAACTACGTGGGCTGTTTTCGGTGGTGTCACAAGACGCGCTTTTGTTTGACGAAACCATTCGCGACAACATCACCATGGGCAAGGACGTCACTGAGGCTGAGCTCAAAGCGGCGATGGACGCGGCACATGTGTCTGAATTTGTCGCAGGCTTGGATCAGGGGCTTGAGACCATGGCAGGGCCGCGCGGATCTGCATTGTCAGGTGGACAACGCCAACGCGTTGCCATTGCCCGCGCAGTCTTGCGCGACCGCCCGATTTTGCTTTTGGACGAAGCCACCTCTGCTCTTGATGCGCAATCGGAAAAAGTCGTTCAAAGTGCGCTTGAAAAGCTGTCTCAAGGCCGCACAACCTTGGTCATCGCCCATAGGCTTTCGACCATCAGAAGTGCACACAAGATTGTCGTGATGGATCAAGGGCAAGTGGTCGATCAAGGCACGCATGACGACCTCTTGGCGCGGGGTGGGCTTTATGCCGATCTGTACCGTTTGCAGTATTCTGACGGAAAAACGATCACCGATAGTCGCGGTGTAGCTGCTCAGGGTTCGCCCCAAACCGATATCGTAGCAACCGCCAAAGATTCGTCGCGCCTTGCCAAAGCCAGCCGTTGGCTTGGTAGCGTGACGCGTCTGTTTGGACGCAAAGCGGGCTAAGCGTGATGCGTTTTTTCAGCGCACGGGCAATGGCCACGTCTTCCATCAGCGGCTGATCGGGGTATCCGCCAATTTCGGTGTAAAGCGCGCGCGAGATCAGCAAGGCCTGATCGCCGTAAGGCAACCCCAAGCGTCGCGTGCGCAGATTCGCCCAAGCGCTGGTGAGCTTGCCCATAAAGCCACCGTCGCGAAACGACAGTGAAAACACCAACGCGCTTTGTTCGGATTTGATGTGATCGAGCACCTCATCAGACCAACCCTCAGGCAGCCAAGTGTCCGCATGCAAAAACAGCAACCAATCGCCCTGCGCCAGTTGTTCCCCGCGGATCAGTTGCCCCCCACGGCCTTTCGGCCCCGTGACAAACTCAGCGCCGATGTGTTTGGCAAGCTGTTCGATATCGTCGGTTGATCCGCCATCTGACACGATCAATTCGCGCACAACGCCTGCGTTCAATCCTTCCATGACCCGCGCCAAAGTATCGGGCAATTGAGGTGCCGCATTTAAGGTCGGGATGATGATCGAAATCGGTGCGCGCATTGTGATGCCCCTTTGCAGATCGGCCACTGGTGTCTTTGGGCAAAACACCTATATGATCTGAGCCAACAAAGGAATGTATATGAGCCCCTCATCTCAAGACCGCCAAGTGATCGCCCTTTCAGGGCCAGATCGGATCAAGTTTTTGCAAGGCCTCGTGTCCAATGACGTGAGCAAAATGAACGACCAAGTCGTTTATACAGCGCTTTTGACGCCACAAGGCAAATTTATGGTCGACTTCTTTGTGGTGCCACAGGGCGAGACGCTTTTGATCGATGTGGCAGAAAGCGAGGCCCCTGCTTTGCTCAAACGTCTCACCATGTACAAAATGCGCTCAAAGGTAACGCTTGAGATGACTGAGCTGACTGTCTCGCGCGGCACAGGCGACACGCTTGATGGCGCGTTCACTGACCCACGTCATGCGGCATTGGGCTGGCGTGCCTATGATGGCCGCCCGTCTGAGGATGTGGATTGGGACGCGCTTCGCGTGTTGCACTGCGTGCCAAAGACCGGCGTTGAGCTGACCCCAGATACATATCTACTAGAGGCGGGTTTTGAACGTCTCAACGGCGTTGATTTTCGCAAAGGCTGCTATGTCGGCCAAGAAATCACTGCGCGGATGAAGCACAAGACGGAACTGCGCAAAGGCTTGGTCACCGTAAACATTACTGGCCAAGCGCCCGTCGGCTCCACGCTTAAAACGCAAGACGGCAAAGACGCGGGCACAGTGTTTACCCAATCTGGCAACAAAGCGATTGCCTATTTGCGGTTTGATCGGGCACGCGGGCCTCTCACAGCGGGCGATGCGCAGATCACTTGGGACGGATAAACGCCGCGCGTTGTGCATTACAGGCTGCACGGCAATAGCAATCCGCTGCATGATCGTTGACCAACCCCATGGACTGCATAAACGCATACATCGTCGTCGGGCCTACAAATTTCCAACCGCGCTTTTTCAGGTCTTTGGATAGCGCCACAGACGACGGTGAGGTTGCGGCGGGATATTCGAGCTCGGCCAATTCTTGCACGCTTGGCTCAAACCGCCAGATGTAGGCGGCAAGTGATCCCTCAGCCGCGACCATCTCAAGCGCACGTTGCGCATTGTTGATCGTTGCATTGATCTTACCGCGGTGGCGAATGATGCCAGCGTCTTGCACCAAGCGCTCGACGTCGTCTTCGGTGTATTTCGCAACCTTATGAAAATCGAAATCATCGAATGCAGCACGGAAATTATCGCGCTTGGCCAAAATCGTGCGCCAGCTCAGACCAGATTGAAAACCTTCCAAGCACAGTTTTTCAAACAAGCGCTGATCATCGTCTTGCACAAAGCC
>NZ_JBDMZG010000047.1:0-2889 GCF_039769035.1 Pacificibacter sp. | reverse complement strand
TATAGGCATACAGCGCCCAAACAGGGTCGGCGACTTCGCGGCCATGACTGTCAATCAACAAAGGCGCACCGTGGTCATCTTCGTCTTCGTCGTGCCCGCCAAGGTGGATCTCGCCGACTTTATCCATCGGAAAGGCATCAATGTAGGCATGCGGGTCAACGTGCAGATTGGTGGCGGATACAAAGACATTGTTCACATCCAAAAGCAGTCCGCAGCCGGTGCGTTTGGTGACCTCTTTGAGAAAATCCACTTCGCTCATCGTGCTTTCAGCGAAGGCCAGATAACTGGACGGGTTCTCCAAAAGCATTTGGCGGCCCAAGGTGCTTTGGACCTCATCAATATGATCGCAAACAGTTTTCAGGGTTGTTTCGGTATAAGGCAGGGGCAACAGGTCGTTGTAAAAGCCCGTGTCATGAGTGGACCACGCGAGATGCTCGGAAAACGATGCTGGCGCGAGCCAATCGTTGAGGTGCTTCAATCGCGCAAGGTGGTCAGCATCAAGACGCCCTTCGGAGCCGATGGACAGGCCAACGCCGTGCACGGACATGGCAAAACGTTCAGACAAAGCGCGCAATTGCGCAAGCGGTCGCCCACCTGCGCCCATGTAATTTTCGGCGTGAACTTCAAGCCACATCACAGGGGCAGGGTCGTTTAGAATATCGGAAAAGTGCTGGGGTTTGTAACCGACACCAACGCCGTTCGGCAAAGATGTGAAACGATGAGTCATGATGTCTCCCCCGAGTAGAATGCGGTCGCCGCACCAAAGCGCGGCGACCAAAATGTGTTTGGCTTAGGACGCCATGTCGCGATCAAGAGCTTCCAAAGAGCCTTTGCGCATCATGTTGTCCATGCCTGCTGGCAATTCCATTGTTTCACAAGTGCCGGCTGGAACCAAAGACCAAGCGTTGCCTTGGTAGTCCACTTTAGATGTACCTGCACATGTTGTGCCTGGGCCGGCTGCACAGTCGTTTTAGCCAGCAAGAGCAACGCCGAAGCATTTTTCAGTCGCACCTTCAGCAGAAGCTGTTGTTGCGTGAGCAGAAAGAGCAGCGGCAAGTGCGCCAGCAAGAGCGATTGATTTTGTGTGTTTGGACATTGTGTGTCTCCCAAAGTGTCATGCGTTTGCGCCGTGTTTGGCGGTGAGGACAGATTGAGCGAAACGGGTCTGACAAGCCATTCACAGGCCTGTGTCCCACGCGTGTGTCAGCAATTGTAACAAACGAAAAAGTGAGTTGTACGTGATCCAGATAGGCAAAAGGCGGCCTAATCCAGACCGACTTTTGTTTGTTTTCAATGTGTTAGAGCTTATCCCAAATCGGGAGCAAGAGCCTCGGCCTTCAATTGGGCGATCAGTTCATCGAGTGGCGCCACTGATGTTCGCTTCTCTCCAAGGCGTCGAACTGAAACAGTTTGTTCTTCGACCTCACGTGCGCCGACCGCTAATATTACAGGAACTTTGCCCAAAGAGTGCTCGCGGACCTTGTAGTTGATCTTTTCATTGCGGGTGTCTGCTTCGGCGCGCACACCTGCAGCACGCAACTGCGCAACCACGTCATGTACATAGTCGTCGGCGTCGGAAATAATCGTCGCCACAACCACCTGACGCGGGGCGAGCCAGAAGGGCAATTTGCCCGCATGAGATTCGATCAAAATACCAATGAAGCGCTCGAATGAGCCCAAAACGGCGCGGTGCAACATGATCGGACGGTGCTTGTTGCCGTCTTGGCCTACATAGCTGGCGTCCAGACGTTCCGGCAGGTTCGGGTCAATTTGCAGCGTGCCACATTGCCAATCGCGGCCAATGGCGTCGGTCAAAACGAACTCAAGCTTTGGTCCGTAGAACGCGCCTTCGCCCTCTTGGATTTCATAGTCATAGCCCGCCGCTTTGATCCCGTTGGCCAAAGCCGCCTCGGCTGCGTCCCAGCTTTCTTCTGTGCCAACACGCTTTTCAGGGCGGGTGGACAGCTTGACCTTCCATTGGTCAAAGCCAAGATCGGCATAGACTTTCGCCAAGAAGGTCACGAATTTTTTGGTTTCGTCTTCGACCTGATCATCGGAACAGAAAATATGCGCGTCATCTTGGGTAAAGCCACGCACACGCATGATGCCGTGCAAAGCGCCTGATGGCTCATACCGGTTACACGACCCAAATTCAGCCATGCGCAACGGCAGATCGCGGTACGATTTTAGACCTTGGTTATAAACCTGCACGTGACATGGGCAGTTCATCGGCTTGAGCGCGTTCACGGTCTTTTCGCGGGCGTGATCTTCGTCCACTTCAACGATGAACATGTTCTCTTGGTAGTTGTCCCAGTGACCGGATTTTTCCCAAAGCACGCGGTTCACCACTTGCGGGGTGTTCACCTCAACATAACCGTCTGCTTCTTGCATCCGGCGCATGTAGTCTTGCAGCTGTGTGTAAATTTTCCAGCCATTCGCATGCCAGAAGATCTGCCCTGGGGCTTCTTCTTGCATGTGGAACAGGTCCATTTCGCGGCCCAGCTTGCGGTGGTCGCGTTTGGCGGCTTCTTCCAACATGGTCATGTGCGCTTTAAGGTCGTTGCGGTTTTTAAACGCCACGCCGTAAATCCGCTGCAACATCGGACGAGAGCTGTCGCCCAACCAGTAAGCGCCAGCCACGTGGGTCAGCTTGAAGCCGTCAGCCGGCACTTGGCCGGTGTTTTGCAAATGCGGACCGCGGCAGAGATCTTGCCAATCGCCATGCCAATACATCCGCAGGTCTTCGCCTTCGGGGATCTTGTTGATCAACTCGACTTTGAACGGCTCGCCTGCGTCTTCGTAATGTTTGATCGCGCGGGCGCGGTCCCAAGTTTCGGTTTTCACAGCATCGCGGGCGTTGATGATTTTCTTCATCTCGGCTTCAATCGT
>NZ_JBDMZG010000218.1:0-6520 GCF_039769035.1 Pacificibacter sp. | reverse complement strand
GGCATGATTGAGCGTGGTGATGTAGACATTCGCCCGATGGTAGCAAGAGAAATTTCTTTGTCTGACGCCAGCAATGAGCTGCGAGCCATGAATGGACCGACATCTCCAGATACCGCTGTTATCACAGACTTACATAGCGAAGTTTAAGACGGCCCATTACGGACATTCGTACGCAGCGCAGCGAACGGCAGCAAAGAGCCCATTTTGCATATTTTCTATGTTGCTGCGAATGGCCGGTATCGGGAAACTAATAACTGGTCGCAGAGATGAACGCCCAAAGAAATTTTCCTTCGACGTCACTCAGCATGTCCCAAAGTTCGGTTATCGCTGCTATGGCATCCCCGCGTTCGTGAACAAAGATTGCGAATTGTACACCTGCTACCGCATCCCGATCCATCAACGGGTCAAGAAAGGCTCTGTCCTAATGATTGCGCGGTGGATACCACCGCCGCTTGTGCCCGAGCAAGCGCGTAGGTATCCAGTCGGTCTTGAGGCCCGGAGACCGAAACCGCTCCGTAAAACTGCCCTGTTGCATCGATTACGGGTGCTGCAACCGCTGCAATATGCGGATTGCGCTCGCCTTGAGAAATGCAACTTCCATCCTTTTCAAGGCGGGCTTTCGCCGCGCTATCACCAAGAACGAAGGCTGCCAAAACATGCCCTGCTGCACCCGATTGCATTGTCAAACGCGCCCCTTCTTCAAGATGATGACGCACGGGATCTGGCGAATTTTCGCGGTAAAGGCACAAACGCTCATCCTGATCAGGAACATAGAACGAAGCCGTCTCACCGGTGTCTCTGACAAGCTGGCGCAAAGCAGGACGAACAGATTCGCCAAGTTCAAAGGATCTGCGATACAGCGCACCAAGCCGCCACAATGCTGGTCCAAGTCGAAAACGCCGGTTCGGATCGCGTTTCAAGTATCCGTATCGCTCCAGTGATGCAGCCAGGCGACTGACGTTGCTCTTATAGAGCCCTGTTTCTGCAGCTATCTCTGTCAGTGTTAGCGATTTCTGCTCTTTCGAAAACGCCTCCAAAATTGATAGTGCCTTTTCGACCGACTCGACGCGATATTCTTTCATTAGTTCTACTCTGCGCAATTCATTTTTATTATAGTTGCGTTTAATAGGACTGTTTGTCTACCAAAAAGGCCTTGATAGAATTCATGGGGCCCAATGAAACCACTTGCCAACATCCGCGTACTCGATCTGACTAATGTGCTAGCAGGTCCGTTTTGCTGCCATCAACTGGCGCATCTCGGTGCTGAGGTGATTAAGGTCGAGGCAGCAGGAAGAGGCGATCTTGCACGCCAGCTTGGCGCTGATCCCGACCTGAATGCCAAGGGCATGGGCGTGTCGTTTCTTGCGCAAAACGCAGGCAAGAAATCTTTCACCGTCAATCTTAAGCACCCCGAAGGCAAAGCTCTGTTTTTACGCCTTGTTGAAAGCGCTGATATCGTTGTCGAAAATTTCCGCCCAGGGGTCATGAACCGTCTGGGCGTTGGATACGAAACCTTAAAGGCGGTGAACCCCACATTGATCTACTGCGCCATTTCCGGTTTCGGACAGGATGGGCCTTGGGTGGACCGTCCAGCATACGACCAAATCATCCAAGGCGCATCGGGGGTGATGTCAATCACGGGCGATACCGATAGTGCGCCGCTTCGCGTGGGCTACCCGGTGGCTGATACGGTTGGCGGCATCACGGCGGCATTTGCCATCACGTCAGCACTCAATAGCAGTCCGCGCGGCGCTTTCATCGATGTGTCCATGCTGGAGTCCGTGCTGGCGACCATGGGCTGGGCGGTCTCGAACTATCTAATCGCGGGCGTTGAACCCACTGCTAATGGCAACGAAAACATGACTTCAGCTCCGTCTGGCACGTTCAATGCCATGGGCGGCCCCATCAATATTGCGGCCAACAAGGACGAGCAGTGGGTTTTGCTGACCAATCATTTGGGTTTGGCCAGTTTGCAGGACCTACCCGAATACGCCACCCGCGAAGATCGCAAGCGCAACCGGTTGGCATTAAGGGCAGAGCTTGAGGCGGTCTTGAAAACCCGTCCAGCACAAGATTGGGCGCAGGAATTGAACACCGTTGGCGTCCCGTGCGGTGTGGTTCTCAGCGTTCCAGAAGTCTTGCAAACGCCGCAGGTTGCGGATCGCGGTTTCCTGCACGCATTCAAAAATGTGCCGGGGGTCGGGCGCGACATTCAGGTGGTCACGACGGGGATCAAGATCGACGGCATCACGCCAACAGTAAAAACGCCGCCCCCTCTTTTGGGGCAACACAACGCGGCCATATGCGCCGAACTGGGCCTGTCTCAGGCAGAGCTTGATAGGTTAACAAAGGATGGTGCGATATGAGCAGTTCTGGCAACGATGTGTCTGATTGGTGGACAACCGACATCATCGACATGGCACCGGGGGAAATCCGGCTGCGCGGCTACCCAATAGAAGACCTCATCGGGCAGATCACCTTCCCCCAGATGATCTGGCTGATGACCCGCGGCGCCCTTCCGACGCCCGATCAGTCCCGATTGTTGGAATGTGCCTTGGTTGCCGCCGTGGATCACGGGCCGCAAGCCCCTTCAATCGCAGCTGCGCGGATGGCCGTGACATGTGGGCTGGGCCTGAATGGTGCAATGGCGTCGGCTGTGAACATGCTTGACGATATCCATGGCGGGGCCGGTGAACAGGCCGTCGCGCTTTTTACCTGGATCGATGATGCTGTTCAGGCTGGGCAGTCGTTGCAAGACGTCGTGCCAGCCATGATCGACCGTTGGCAGGCCGAGCAGGGAAAATTCATTCCGGGCTTCGGGCACCGCTTTCACAAACCCGAAGACCCACGTGCGCCCCGCCTTTTGCAAATGGTGGATGACGCGGCTGCAAACGGTACGGTGTCCGGGCGATTTGCGGCCATTGCGCGCGCGATGCAGCACACGCTGAATACGCGGAAAGGCAAGCCGGTTCCGATGAATATCGATGGCGCAACTGCCGTGATCTATGCAGAGCTTGGTTTTGCCGGACCACTGGCGCGCGGATTGTTTTGCCTTTCCCGGTCCGTGGGCATCATGTCTCACGCTTGGGAGCAGATGAACCAAGGTGGCAGGAACAAGGGACCAACCCCACCTGAATACCGTTGGACTTATGGGGGCCTCAATCCGATTGGGCACCCAAAGCGGGCGCTGGAATAGCCCCGAAAGACGATCACAGCATCAACATTTTGGAGGAGTAAACATGCTGAAATTCACAAACACACGCCGGGGGGTCTTCGGACTTTTGGCGGCATCAACAATGGCGATGGGCCTTGGCACACTTGCATTTGCAGATGGTCATCAGATTCTGGATGACATCCACTTTCTGATCCCCGGCGGGGCCGGTGGCGGCTGGGATGGCACTGCGCGTGGCGTTGGCGAAGCGTTGACAGAATCCGGCCTGATCGGATCCGCGTCTTTCGAAAACATGTCCGGCGGCGGTGGCGGCAAAGCTATCGGTTACCTGCTCGAAAACGCAGACAGCCTAGAGGGCACGTTGATGGTGAACTCGACGCCCATCGTGATCCGTTCGCTTACAGGTGTGTTCCCCCATAACTTCCGTGACCTGACATTGGTTGCGGGCACCATCGGTGACTACGCAGCGATTGTTGTTCCAGCGGGCAGCGACATTTCCACGATGGATGATTTCCTTGCGGTTTATGACGCAGATCCTGCTGGCACGCCGATTGGTGGTGGATCGGTTCCTGGTGGCATGGACCACCTTGTGGCCGCGATGGTGATGGAGGCCTCTGGCCGCGATGCCCTTGGCGTCAACTACATCCCCTACGATGCCGGTGGTACAGCTATGGCGGCTTTGCTGTCTGGTGAAATCAAGGCGCTGTCGACTGGCTTCTCCGAAGCAGTTGATCTGGCCAACCAAGGCGAAGTCAAGATCATCGGGATTACCGCAGATGCCCGCGTTGATGCGGCCCCTGAGGCGATGACCATGATGGAACAGGGCATCGACACCACCTTCGTCAACTGGCGCGGCTTCTTCGGCGCACCTCGCATGTCGGACGAAAAGCTGGTCCAGTATCAGGCCGCGATTGCCGCGATGTATGACACCGAAGAATGGGAAGCCGTGCGGGCGCGCAACGGTTGGGTCAACATCCACAACCCCGGCGATGATTTCCGCGTCTTCCTTGAGGAGCAGGAAACCGTCATTGGCGATCTGATGACAAAGCTGGGCTTCCTCTAGGACCCTAGCGTCAATCCTAAACACAACGCGGAGCGTTCAATCGCTCCGCCACTTTTTCAGACATATCGGGGGATGGGCTGATGGCCTTGGATCGTTGGATCGCACTTATTCTTTTGGGCATCTGTATCGTCTACGGATACACCGCGTGGTTCACGATGGATGCCGGCCTCGCGCCGTTCATGCGTCGAAACCCTGTCTGGCCAAGCAGTTTCCCTAAAGTACTGTCCGTTCTGGGCATCGCCGCCTCGTTCATCATTCTGATTGGACTTGAGAAGGGCGAAGAAAAGATCGGCGAGATCGACCACCGCCGTCTGGATGACTATTTCTACGGACAAGCGCTCTTGCTGTTGGCCCTCATGGTGGTCTACGCTCTATGCTTGCGCCCCGTTGGATTCCTAATTTCAACCTCCGGATTCCTAATAATCGGATCACTAATTTTGGGAGAGCGAAAGTGGCATATCATGCTGCCGGTCGCCATCTCAGCGACGTTCGCTGTTTGGTATCTCGTTCAAGAGGTCTTGAGCATCTACATGCGCCCACTACCGACGTTCATCACAAATTTGACTGGAGGCTGATATGCTTGAAGGTATTCTAATCGGCCTGCAAACGGCCCTGTCTCTTCAAAACCTGTTATTGGTCGTTGGCGGTTGCTTGATCGGCACGTTCATCGGCATGTTGCCGGGCTTAGGGCCAATGTCGATTATCGCTATCATGATCCCGATTGCCGTTTCCATGGGCGATCCGTCGGCTGCATTGATCCTGCTTGCCGGTGTGTATTACGGGGCGATCTTTGGCGGCTCGACATCGTCGATCCTGCTGAACGCGCCTGGCGTGGCCGGTACGGTGGCGTCGTCCTTTGATGGCTATCCGATGTCGCAACAAGGCATGGCCGGCAAGGCGCTGACCATCGCGGCCATTGCCAGTTTCGCGGGCGGCACGATCGGGGCAATCTTGCTAATGATCTTCGCGCCGATGCTGTCATCGGTCGCTCTGTTGTTCCATTCGGCAGAATATTTCGCGCTGATGATCGTTGGCCTGTCCGCAATTGCCGCGTTCTCAGGACCGGGGCAAGTGACCAAGGCGCTTTTGATGACTGTCCTTGGCCTGATGATGGCGACAGTGGGCGAAGGAGCCCTTTTCAACTTGCCCCGCTTCACCATGGGCATCATGGATCTCCAGTCGGGCTTTGGGTTTATCACGCTGGCCATGGCGATGTTCGCGTTGCCAGAGGCGGTATTTCTTGTGCTTAAGCCCAAGAACCTTGGCGATGATGGCGGCGAGATTAAGGATCTGCGCATCAGCCGCGCTGAAGCCCGTGCCATCGCACCGGTGATCGGCCGACAATCCATACAAGGGTTCTTTATCGGCGTATTGCCCGGCGCGGGAGCAACAATCGCATCCTTCCTTGGCTATGCCGTCGAACGCAACATCGCCCCGAAGCACGAACAAGCGGAATTTGGCAAAGGTTCGATCAAGGGCCTTGCCGCGCCCGAGACGGCCAACAACGCCGCCTGCACGGGGTCCTTTGTGCCGCTTCTGACCCTCGGAATTCCGGGATCGGGCACAACGGCCATTTTGCTTGGCGCGCTGATCGCGCTCAACGTCACGCCCGGCCCCCGCCTGATGATTGACGAACCACAGATTTTCTGGGCAGTCATCATGTCGATGTTTATCGGCAACCTTGTGCTGTTGATCCTGAACCTACCGTTGATCCCTTACATTGCCAAATTGCTTGCCATTCCGCGTAATTACCTGATCCCGTTCATTCTGTTCTTTACCTTGATGGGGGCCTACATCGGCCAGAACAACGCGACGGAATTGCTAATGTTGGTCGGCTTCGGCATCTGCGGCATTGCGTTGAAATTCACCAACTATCCGCTGCCACCTCTTTTGATCGGGTTCATCTTGGGCGGTATGATGGAAGACAATTTCTCCCGCTCGATGCAGCTCTATGGTGGAATGTCGTTCATCTGGGAACGACCGATGACACTAGGCCTGTTGGTTTTGGCGCTGGTGCTGGTGCTGCTTCCGATCCTGCAATCCACTCGGGCGCACAGGAACGCTTAGGGCACCAGGACACAACGTCAGAATTGTTTGACCGTTCTTCGCCGGCGCAGTACCTGTCTCAATCGCCGCAACGATGGGAGCGCCTCAGGTGCTGCAAATCGAGGCGCCGAGCACGTAGATGGGTGCTGTCAGACGAATGAGAACTCGCATCAGATTGCTGGTGCAGCCTGAACCTATGCGCTCAATAATTGGCGCCACTCAGTAAGAGCAGCGCTTCG